>CAYPQJ010000176.1:0-8850 GCA_964412835.1 uncultured Desulfobacteraceae bacterium
ACCACCGACATGCCCTGCCCGCCTAACGTTGCTCCCGCGGCCAATTGGTCGGGATTGGCAAAAAAACCGCTCTTCCCAAACCCGACTTTTTCATTCTTGTTGATGCCCGGAAAAAAGGCGTACCAGTTCATTTGCATGGCAACCTGGCCCGAGGTATAGGCATCCAAATCCGCCGACATGTAGGCATCGGAATGGCCGGGAGGGGTACAGCATTGGTAAAGGTCCTTATAGAATTCCAACGCTTCAACAGCATTTGGGCTGTTTACATATCCTTCCATATGGTACGGCTTATGGGGATCCTGATATTGAAACCCCCAGGCATACAGTGCGGAGGTAACCCCCATGGTAATTCCCTCGGAACCTCTTTCCGTAAAAATTGCGACCCCATACCGTTTCTTGCCATCAATAACGCGTCCCTGGAAAAATTTGGCAATATCCTTCAATTCCGTCCATGTTTTCGGGGGCGCCAGGGGATAGCCGTATTTTTCCTTGAATTTTTTCTGCAGTTCCGGTTTTTCAAACCAGTCCTTTCGATAGGTCCAGGCGTTGGCATCGCCGAAAGCAGGCAAAGCGTAATAATTCGGGGTGCCTTTAGGCCAGGTCGAATAGCCGTAGACGGTGGGCGCAAGGAAGTTATCCATGGAAATACCTTCCTTTTTAAAGAAATCATTCAATTTTACATAATGCCCGTAAACGGCGCCTCCGCCGATCCATTGACTATCCCCGATCAAAACATCAAATGTCTTCCCCCCCTGGTTCAGTTCATTTAACATCCTGTCGGCAAAATTCGGCCAGGGAACGAATTCGAATTTGACTTTAATCCCGGTTTGCTTTGTGAAATCCTTAGACAATTCAACCAATGCATTGGCCGGGTCCCAGGCAGCCCATCCCAGAGTGATGAACTTGTCATCTGCATGGGCCGTACTGAGCGCAAAAAAGCTGAACAAAAGGGCTGCAACCGTAAATAGACTGATCTTTTTCATTCACTTGTCTCCTTTATTTATATGCGACTGATTACAAAGAAACCGTACGAAATTGGATAAACCGGTGTAACACTTCTCAAGTTAAGATTAACGTTGTCGTCATGAGATCCTTCTGCCTGAAAGTCTGTCTAAAACACCACCTCCTTTCAACGGTTTGCGTGGTTTTTACATCCGGTCAATCCAAAAGTATTGCTTTGGATTGACATCATATTTTGGATTTTGCATGCACAATAATAGTAGAAATGTGTTAAATGGAATCCACCTCGTCCATAATGAAACAAACAACAATATGCCCGTACTAAATTAAATGTCAAGTGTCTTTTTCTCTAATGAATTCAGACCCTGTTTAAATCCACGATCAGCTCCCCGTGTGCTTTAAGTATACTTCTCTTTCAGTTTTCCTTTCTTTCATAGGTTCTTCCCCCTGCTCCTCTTGGGGCTTTCCGGAGAAAGATCCTATTTTGTTTCTCGGCGGAACGGTGGAACCTTTTGGGGTCGCACGGGCCTAGCCCATGGTTTGATTAAAATCAATTATATTCTTCCGTATCAAAGATGTATCACAGTGTTTTGGAGGCGCCGGAATTTCCTTGACATTAGACGGCTTCTCTATATGAATTGGATTCAGCAGTGTTATCACTCTTTTCGCAATAAACAAAACACCATGACCTTAGGGGGATCTTTCGATTCCACAATAACCCCATTATTGTTGCAGGGATTTTTCTGAAAACGGTGAACAATTCATCTGATAGTTTTACATGGATGTGGACCAGCCACTATCGGTAGAACGGGTGGCGATGATTCGATTGGAGGTTAGAAACATGAAATCACTAAAACCCACAACGAATGTCTTCAAGCAAAGCCCATCACCATTATTCAATAAGATAAATGCTATTCTCCTTATAATATGTCTTGTTCCGGTGAGTTGCACCCTGGTAAAATTGAAAAAAGAAGTAAACGAAACTCTGGAATCTACAATTTTGGTTGGGCGTGTTTCCACCTCGACCCCGGGGAAAGGGCCCATTGTCGTCGCTGCTTACACGATGAATCATGGAAAAAGGGAGATGGCGCCTCACTATACGATTCTACACGATTCCGGTGAATTTGAGCTAGGAGTTGCCAAAGGAGATTATTATGTCTTCGCGTATTGGGACAAAAACGGTAACCTGATTTATGACGCAGGCGAACCGGCCGGGCAGTATGGCGCGCCCAAATTGGTTTCCGCCCCAGCTGGCGGCGTGGTTCTTGGCATTGATTTCGCTATCCCGGAAAAAGAGGCAGATATTGAGTTACCTCACGGGTCTGAAATTTCATCGGTTAAGCCCAAAAAGCTTCACAGTCGGCTTGCAGGCGCCATAACGGATTTGGATGATGAACTCTTTTCCGAGGAATATGGAAGCAAAGGTTTCTGGGAACCGGGTACGTTTTTCAGAGAGGTTGGTGGAAATATTTATTTTCTCGAGGAATATGATCCTAAGAAAATACCCATTCTCTTTGTACACGGCGCCGCTGGATCCCCCAAAGGCTGGAAGTATTTTGTTGATAATATCGATAGGACTCGTTTTCAACCATGGTTTTTTTATTATCCCACCGGAGCGCGGATTAAGAGTATGTCATACCTGTTATTCTGGAAATTATTTAACCTTCAAATCAAATATAAATTCAAAGAAATGGTTATTACGGCGCACAGTATGGGGGGGCTGGTCGTCAGGTCCTTTATTATGGATTATGGGCAGTATTGCCCCTATGTAAAACTTTTTATTTCACTGGCAACGCCATGGGGCGGCGACAGGATGGCCGAGTACGGTGTCAAGCAATCTCCCGCAGTAATACCAAGCTGGATAGATATGCAACCGGAAGGCGAGTTTATGAAATCTTTATACAGCGCCAAAATGCCCGAGAGCGTAAGTTTTTATCTGTTTTTCGGCCACAGGGGGAGTCGGAACCCTTTTCGAGCGAACAATGACGAAACGATTGCCCTGTCGAGTCTTCTGGACTGGCGGTCTCAGTCCGAGGCTGAAAAGATTTATGCGTTTAATGAGGACCATGCAAGCATCGCCACCAGCAAGGAAGTGTTGGCCCTCTACAATACGATTATCAATACATTTGATGAAAAACACGATGATTCACTTCATAAAACAGGAGGATACCTCCAACTCCATTTTTCATATGACTATCCAACCGACGGTGTAAAGCCCTGGCCCAGTCTCGTACTTCGTCCGGAAGATAAAAAGCATGCGGAAACCTTAATCTTTTTAAGCCCTGGTGATAATGGTAAAATACTGGGTCCTTTTCCTGCCGGCGATTATTCCGTCAGTATCTATGCTGAGGCCGTTAAACCGGGACAAAAATCAGTTTCTGTCGCTATTGAGAGCACTAAAACAAAGGCGCTGAATTTCGTTTTTAAACCTGACGGAATAATCGCCGGATATGTAACAGCAGCGCTGAAACCGGAGGATCGGCCTGGGGGAATGCCGGCCACCAGCTATTTGCCGGTGGATAATAAAGTTGCGATACAATCCATTACATTGAAGGGAAATGGCATTCATCGGGTGCTCTATCCAATTGAGGGTAACGATGTCAACCCTACTGATTATTTTATTTCACGTGCTGATTTCTGCCACAATGGCTATTTTCATTTCTTTGGGTTACCCGCCGGGGTTTACGAACTCGCCATTACAGCTGAAGGCTATAAACCCATCATTGAAAATCATTTCGCCACGCCCGGCAAACAAAAAAACTACAAGGTTATCGAATTAAAACCTGGCAAATAGGGGTTCTATCAACAACATACCCCGATGGCGCTTTTGGTCTTTGCCTGCGGGTTTCTTCCACCTATGGCGTCTATTTCAAGACTCAATTTATCGAACAACCTATCGGAAAGAAGATATCATTACTGATATCCATGTTTCTTGGTCGGGAGGCTCGCAAGTTGAAAGAAGCTTTTGACCACCTGCCTATTGAAGAAGCAGACGTTGTTGTAACAGGAAAGCGGGACCCCTTTTACCGCAATATACTTGTACATACTCACGCCGAAGATGCGTTTTGGACATCAAGAGATCACACGGTCTCTCTTTCACAGGTAAATGCAGCGGTACATCTAATGGGGGTTGATATGATCTTTATATTCGCGAGGTTCTCGATACACATTCCACCTTAAAAACTGGCGGCAAAAACCCATATTTAACGGTTGGCCCATGGCATCATGCCCAACTTCGCCACTTCGAAAGTCCCTTTTATTCTCTCTCCTTTTGTGACAGCGACTCCGATAACACAAAAAAGCACCTATTTTTGAAGACTAAAACTTTATGAATATTTGTTTTACATTTGTTTTACAAAGCTTTTATTTGTTTTATTGTATAATGGCTTATATTAAAAATAAAGATCATACGAAAATTAAACAAAAAATTTCAAATTATGGGAGATCATATGAAATTATTACTGACTTCGGTATTCGGACCTTACGGGGTGGATGATGAATACGGCAGGAAAGAAAACAAGATGGAGCTGTTTCATAACCAGGTGACCCGAGAGCAGGGGATTTTTTCCTACCGGTTCAATCACGGAAGCCAGGGACTCTATTTTCTCGCGGAAAACATTGACATGCCCACAGCGGTACTCGATTTTCCAACGCTCAAACGATTTAAGAAGGAGTTGAAAAAGGGATATGATTACATCGGCATAAGTTTTATCATTCCCAATTTCAAAAAGGCCAAAGAAATGGCCCGTCTCATTCGTGAATTATCGCCTAAAAGCAAGATCATTCTGGGCGGACACGGCGTGAATATCCCTGGCATCGAATCGCTCATGGATTATGATTACCGATGCAAAGGGGAAGGCGTCTATTTTTTAAGGGAGCTTTTCGGGGAAAAGATGGACGTTCCCATTCAGCATCCCCTTGAATACAGCTCCTTCAACCGAAAGGTCATGGGGGCCCCCTGGCCATCGGATTCCGGCATTCTCATTACGGGCGTGGGGTGCGCCAATAAATGCCGTTTTTGTGCCACATCGCACTTCTTCGGCAAGTATATCCCCTACCTCAAAACCGGTAGGGACATCTTTGACGTCTGCTGCCGCTACGAAGATGAGAAGGGCATCACGGATTTCGGAGTGCTGGATGAAAACTTTCTGAAAATGAAGGATCGCGCGCTGGAATTGCTGGAACTGATGGAAACCCATGATCGCCACTTCAACTTTGCCATCTTCAGCTCGGCGGAAACCCTCAAGGAGATCGGGGATCTGGATCTTCTCGTACGCATGGGGATAACGTTTGTGTGGGTGGGCGTTGAATCGAAACGGGAGATCTATCTGAAAAACAAGAATACGGATTTTCCGATTCTTTTCGATGAATTAAAAAAACGGGGCATCAGTGTTCTGGCATCCTTGATTCTATTTAGCGAGAAACACGATAAAAAGACCATTTGGGAGGATGTGGACTTTGTCACCTCGCTGAATCCGGATTATGTGCAATTCTCGCCGCTGGGCCCCATCCCGGGAACAAAACTCTATGATGATTATGAAAAGCAGGGGAAATTAATTAAAGATGTTCCTTATGAATCCCAGCACGGTCAGGGGAAAATATGGTTTCATCATGATCATTTTTCAAGAGAAGCGTCGGAAGATTTCCTGCGCCTTGCTTTTGATACGGACTATATCAGAAACGGCGCTTCCATGCTGCGGGTCATAAAAACAACTTTCGCCGGTTATCAATATTGCAGCAGCCATTCCGACCAGAGGGTGCGAAGCCGTTTACCGTATTTCAAAAAAAGACTCAAAATGACGCGATATTTTCTCCCGGCTTCCACCCTCTTTGTGCAAAACCAGCGAAGCAAAATCCTGCTGGGGGAAATTAAGAAGGCCTATCGTTTAGAATTCGGGAGAATGAATCTCAGAACGCTGGTGCCGGCACTGGCGGTTCTTTTCTTCAGCACAAAAGAATATCTGCGATGCCGCATCATCAGTGATGTGAGAATACCCAAAACATCCTATCGCCGGCAGTATAAAGTTTCCACACAGGAGAACCGATCGGCCAAACCCTTTTTTACCGATGGGGCGATCCCGAAGATCCCCTACCGCCTGGCCGAACAACCGGAGCATTCCTGAAATGTAGCCACATATGGCAATCCCTCAAAAACCCCATCTATTTTAAAAGTCTGCGATCGGTAGGATATGTCTTTGACCCCGAACGGAAAAAATGATCCCTTTGTTTTTCTGGGAATCGACATCGGCTCCGTTTCCATCTCGGTGGCTGAAGTCAATACTGAAAGGAAAATCCTAAAAACCGCCTATCAATTTCATCACGGCAGTATCGAAGAAACCTTTACCAAAATCATGAAGGCGTTTGATCTGAAGGAGATTTACGGTCTGGCCGCCACATCATCAACCCCTTCGATCATCAAGGCCGAACAGCGTTACGACAACCGGGTCGCCATCATCGAAGCGACCCGGCACTTTCATCAAAAAATCGGCGCCATCCCGGTGGTGGGCGGTGAAGCATTCGGCCTGATCGGTTTTGATGAAACAGGCCGGTATCGCAGTTTCAAGACGAACACCGCCTGTGCGGCGGGAACCGGCAGTTTTCTGGACCAGCTAGCGCAACGGTTGAATCTGGAAAACGCCCAAGCCTTAGGCGAAAAGGCCTTAAACAACCACGAGAGCGTTCCCGGAACCGGCTTATGATGAAAGCCCCGAAAAGATCCTCGCGGAGTATAATGTCAGAATCGAGCACACGGGCGAATCAATGGACAACCTGTTGAAAATATTCTATACAAAAAAGCACTATCCGGACGTTGCCCTGTTTGTTCAGACCAGCCCCGCATTCTGCTGCCCGTCCCTGGTCACGATAGGCAATGGCCAAAACCATAGAGAAGAAGACAGGGGTTCCCAGAGAAGAAGACAGGGGTTCTCCCATGGTGTCCATCACCTATGACGGCACTTCCACCCACGTTAACGACGCCATTGTTCCCTATCTGACCTATTTGAAAACCGTTAACCCATAACCCTTGGATCAGTTGTATAATTCCGCAATCTACAATATTTCTTTAACTCTTCCCACCTGCCCATTCATAAGTCGTACCTTGATGCCGTGAGGATGGGTGGGAGATCGGGTCAGGATGTCTTTTACGATCCCCATCGTTCGTTTGCCCGAGCGCTGGTCCGGTTTGGTGACGATGGAAACCTGGGAACCCTGTTTGATGTCTTTCCGTTTTTGGCCGTCCATTTTTTCTTAGACCCCCGTTTTTTACCCGATCTGCTCGATTTTTCGGCCTTTTTTTCCGCATAGCCCATGGAAACTCTTTTGCCGTCCAGGCTGGCCCCTTTCATGGATTTCATGACATGCGCCGCCGAATCAGTGTCCACTTCCAGGAAGGAAAATTCTCTCATGACCTCTATTTTTCCAATTTGATTGGAGCGAATGCCGGATTTGTCGCACACCAGTCGCGTGATGGCCCCCTTCTGGATATCGTCCAGTTGCCCCATATTGAGGAAAAGTTTCCTTATTCGGGCCGGATTTTCCGGAAGGCCCTTTGGGGGTTTTTTTCCAAAGGCAGGTCTTTTTCCCGATGATCCCTTTTTCTGAAATGCCTTCTTCTGGGGGGTGCGGGCGTTAATATCGTGGGAGTCCTTGTAGTAGTCCAGGAACCGATTGAATTCGATGGATACAAAATGCTGGATCAATTCTTCTTTTGAAAGCGCGGCCAGTGTATCGTACACGGGGGGAAGGAAGGCGGAGATTTCTTCGTGATTGACGTCGGTGGCCACCAGTCTTTCCACCATGCCGTAGAGTTGTTTTTCGCAGATGGCGCGGCCGCTGGGGACTTTTTCGTGTTGAAACCGGACCCCTGTAACCTGTTCCACATGGGCCAGTTTTCGATTTTCCCGGGTATTCATGAGAACAATAGAAGTCCCTGATTTTCCGGCCCTTGCGGTCCGTCCGCTTCGGTGCGTATAGGCACCCGGTTCATCGGGAAGATTGTACTGGATCACATGACTGATATCATCCACATCCAGGCCCCGCGCGGCTACGTCCGTGGCTACGAGAATTTTCAGGCTTTTTTCCCTGAACCGCCCCATGACGTAATCCCGCTGGGTCTGGGACAGTTCACCGTGCAGGCTTTCCGCATTATACCCGTCTTTGATCAGTTTTTCGGCCACTTGCTGGGTTTCCCTTCGGGTCCTGCAGAAAACCAGACTGAAAATATTGGGATGATAGTCGATGATCCGTTTAAGCGCAGGATACCGGTCTTTTTCCATCACCACATATTTGAAATGGGAGATGTTCCCGGCGCCGCTATTTTTTCGTCCGATGGTAATTTCCACCTGGTCCTTCATGTAATTGCGCGAAATTCTGGCGACGGGCGCTGTCATGGTGGCGGAAAAAAGCCAGGTTCTTTTTTCCGAAGGGGTTTTGGCCAGGATTTCGTCCAGGTCTTCCAAAAAACCCATGGTGAGCATTTCATCGGCTTCATCGAGAACCACATAATCGATGCGCTTCAGGTTGACGATACCTCTGTGGATCAGGTCCAGAAGCCGACCCGGAGTGGCCGCGATAATCTGGGCGCCCTTTTTGATCTGCCGAATCTGGGGTTCCATGCCGGCGCCGCCATAGATCGCGACGATTTTTGCATTTTTGACGTATCGGCTGTAGCGGATCAAATCCTTTGAAATCTGAACGCACAGCTCACGGGTGGGACACAGGATCAGACCTTGAACCTGTGATCTTGAAAAATCGATCAACTGGAGCAAGGGTAAGCCATATGCCGCTGTTTTGCCGGTTCCCGTCTGTGCCAGGCCTACCAGGTCCCGGTGGCCTTCAATAATGGCGGGAATGGCCTTTTCCTGTATGGGCGTGGGTTCTCTAAAACCTAAG
>CAYPQJ010000177.1:0-8763 GCA_964412835.1 uncultured Desulfobacteraceae bacterium
ATCGCGTGACCAGAAGGTGCAAAGAGGAGCATCCCCGCGGGCTTGCGGAAACCATGAGCCTGGCCATGCAGGAAGTCTCTGAAAAAATTATTCGGGATGTTTACGCTGTTTTGAAAGACCAAAAATAAGGAGCTTCAGTGCCAAAAGAAGTCAATAAAATCATCTATTCAATGGTCCGGGTCAGCAAGTCTTATGATCGAAAACCGGTATTAAAAGATATTTCCCTGTCCTATTTCCTTGGCGCCAAAATCGGTGTTCTAGGGCTCAACGGCTCGGGAAAAAGTTCTCTGTTGCGGATACTGGCCGGTGAAGATCAGGATTTCGGTGGTGAGACCGTCCTCAGTGAAGGGTACACGGTGGGCTATCTGGAGCAGGAACCGTTGGTGGATGTGGATAAGACGGTTCGGGAGGTGGTGGAAGAAGGAGTCCGGGAGACGGTTGAGGCCCTCAGGGAATTTGAGGAGATCAACCTGAAATTTGCCGAACCCATGGATGATAATGCCATGGATAAGCTTATTGACCGGCAGGCCCGGGTTCAGGAGAAACTCGATGCCCTGGATGCCTGGGATCTGGATGCACGACTGGAAATGGCCATGGATGCTCTGCGATGCCCTCCTGAAGACCGGTCTGTAAATGTGCTGTCCGGTGGTGAGAAAAGGCGTGTGGCCCTGTGCAGGCTGCTGCTGCAGAAGCCGGATATTTTACTGCTGGACGAACCCACCAACCACCTGGATGCGGAAAGTGTGGCCTGGCTGGAGCACCATCTGAAGCGTTATCCGGGAACGGTCATTGCGGTTACCCATGACCGGTATTTCCTGGATAATGTGGCCGGTTGGATTCTTGAACTGGACCGTGGTCGGGGCATCCCCTGGAAAGGGAATTATTCCAGCTGGCTGGAACAGAAGCAGGAACGGCTGCGCCGGGACGAAAAGACTGAATCGGCGAGGCAGAAAACTCTGGAACGGGAACTGGAATGGATCCGCATGTCCCCCAAGGGAAGGCACGCCAAAAGCCAGGCGCGCATCAGCGCCTACGACAAGCTGTTCTCCCAGGAGGTGGGGGAAAAAGAAAAGAATCTTGAACTTTTCATTCCCCCGGGGCCCCGACTGGGGGATCAGGTAATCGAGGCGGTAAACGTCACCAAAGGGTTCGACGGTCGGTTACTCATTGAAAACATGAATTTCAGTCTGCCCCCCGGCGGTATCATCGGGATTATCGGTGCCAATGGTGCCGGAAAGACCACCCTGTTTCAGATGATCATCGGCCGTGAAACTCCTGACAGCGGCGCCATTCATCTGGGTGATACGGTCAAGCCGGCCTATGTGGACCAGAGCCGCACACTGGATGGTGACAAAACCATCTGGGAGGAGATTACGGGGGGAAACGATCAGATCCAGCTGGGCACGCATCTGCTTAATTCCCGGGCCTATGTGGCGCGGTTCAACTTTTCAGGATCGGAACAGCAGCGAAAAGTGGGGGCTCTCTCCGGGGGGCAGCGCAACCGGGTGCATCTGGCCAAGATGCTCAGGGAGGAGGCCAATGTGCTCCTGCTGGATGAGCCCACCAACGACCTTGACGTCAACACCTTGCGAGCCCTGGAAGAAGCCCTTCTTAATTTCGGCGGCTGTGCGGTGGTCATCAGCCATGATCGATGGTTTCTGGACCGCATCGCCACCCATATCCTCGCCTTTGAAGGGGAGAGCCGTGTGACGTTTTTCCAAGGAAACTGGACGGAATATGAGGCGGATCGCCGAAAGAGGTTAGGTGCCGACGCAGCGGTGCCCAGCCGGATCAAGTACCGCCAGTTGACCCGATAGGGTTCAATCATCGATTATACCGCATGGGGATAAAATAAGGGTGCCATCATGATCACCAGAATGAAAATTTCCGGTTTCAAGAATCTTGTTGACGTTGACGTGCGCTTTGGACCGTTTACCTGTGTAGCCGGCGCCAACGGTGTTGGAAAATCAAATCTTTTTGACGCCATCATGTTTTTGAGCGCTCTGGCGGAAAAGCCGCTCATTGAAGCGGCAATATTCGTCCGCGGCGAAGGCGGCCGGGCCGCCGACGTTCGTCATCTCTTTCATCAGATTGGCGAAGATTACGCCGATAAAATGTCCTTTGAAGTGGAAATGATCATTCCGCACAAGGGGATGGATGATTACGGTCAAATGGCGGTGGCCGGCATTACCTCTCTGAGATATGCTGTCAGTCTGGCTTATCGCCGGGATAACGGCGACGATGCACAGGGAGGGCTGGAAGTTCTGCACGAAGAATTGGAACGTATAAAGCTGGGAGATGCGGGTAAAAAATTTTTGTTTCCCCATCAAATCACAACCTGGAGAAAATCCGCAGTACGAGGAAAACGGAGCGCTCCTTTTATTTCAACCAAAGGTGACGGTCCGGACCGGATCATCAGGATGCACCAGGATAGTGGCGGAGGTAAGACGGAAAAATGGCGGAGAGGGCCTGGCTCTCCTTTTCCAGCCGCCGGCTTGCCTCGCACTGTTCTTTCTTCGGCCACTAACGCGGCAGAAACGCCTACCGCCTTGTTGGTCAGAAGGGAGATGCAGTCCTGGCGATTATTGCAGCTTGAACCCTCTGCTCTGCGTAAACCCGATGACATTGCCGCCCCCCGAAAACTCGGGCCGGACGGATCCCACCTGCCGGCTACCTTATATCGCCTGGCAGGAAACAGGCAATACTCAAACAACGTGGATGATGACCAGACAACGGGCCAGATTTACGCCGAAGTTGCCGGTCGTCTCTCCGAACTGATTGACGATGTACAGGAGGTGCGTATTGACCGGGATGAAAAGCGCGAATCGCTGACCCTGGAGGTGGTGGACCATGACGGGACCGCTCATCCAGCCAGGTCTTTGTCGGACGGCAGCTTACGTTTTCTGGCACTGACCGTGCTTGGCATGGACAGCGAGGAACAGAGTCTGCTTTGTTTGGAGGAGCCGGAAAACGGCATCCACCCTGAACGTATTCCGGCTATGATCCGGCTTCTCCAGGATATTGCCACGGATACGGGCGATCCCATTGGTCCGGATAATCCTCTCAGCCAGGTCATCATCAACACCCATTCCCCGGCCGTTGTGGGTCAGATACCGGATGATTGTCTGTTAGTGGCTGAACTGAAGGAATACGTGGATGGGGGAAAACGTTTTAAGGGATTGTCCTTAAGTTGTCTGGATAATACCTGGCGCACCAAAGCGCCGGAGGAAACATGGGTTGTATCCAAAGGAAAATTACTTTCCTACCTCAACCCCATTGGCCCAGAACCTGAGACTGATGGAGAGGGAGCGGATACTGGGAAGAAAAGTAAAGCGCAAAAAATCAGCCGGGTTGTTGACAGAGATGATATCAAGCAGATGATGCTGCCGTTTCCAGGAGCAATGTAATGAAGGAAATCCATTATACCCTGTTGACGGACGGCAGTTCCGACAAGGCATTGCTTCCGATCCTTTCATGGCTGTTGTATCAACATTGTTCCGATTATGCCATTCAATCGGAATGGGCTGATTTAAGGAGACTACCCAGAGCGCCAAAGCAATTGCCGGAAAAGATAAGAACAAGTGTAGCGCTTTATCCTTGTGATCTCTTGTTTGTTCACAGGGATGCGGAAGGAATGACTCGGGAAAAGAGAGTCGGTGAAATCAAACAAGCGCTTGTGGAAAACATGGCGCATCCTCCTGCGGTCTGTGTTGTGCCGGTCAGGATGACGGAGGCATGGCTTTTCTCTGATGAAACGGCTATTCGAAAAGCGGCAGGTAATCCGAATGGCAATCAAGCTTTGGAACTGCCGGTTATGAACAATATTGAAGCACAGCCCAACCCAAAGAAAATTCTGTATGATCTTCTGCGCTTGGCCAGCGGAACTACCAACAAACGGCGGTTGAAAAGGCTGGCCGTCAACAGCCTTGCCTCTCATGTTACCAAATTTACTTCCAGTTTCGCACCTTTGAGGGAGCTGGCGGCATTCAGGACTCTTGAAGAGGAACTTCTGAAGATCATTGCCGATCAAAACTGGAACTATTAAGACAACAGAATGATCTGGTTCCCTAATCATGCAATTCAAAATCCTTACCACAAAAGACAAGCATTTCCCAAAACACCTGATGCTAAAACTTGGAAGTGCTTTCTCCCGACTCACGGCATTTGGCAATCTTGATATTTTAATTAACGCTCAGACTGCGATCACCGGCCTCTTTTGTTCACGTTCCTGTCCCGGGAGCCTGATCCTTCCGGCCCTTGATCATGTCCGTACTCTACGTGATACAGGAAGAACGGTTATAGGCGGCTTTCATTCTCATATGGAGCAAGAATGTCTTAATCTACTCCTTCGCGGTACGCAGTCAATTATAATTTGCCCTGCCCGAGCCATCGACAATATGCGAATGCCGGATGCATGGAGAAAACCACTCGCGGAAAACAGACTGTTGGTTGTCTCGCCATTTGCAAGAAGTCATAAAAGAGTAACAGCAAAACTGGCAAACCAGAGGAATGATTTTGTCGCGGCTTTATCCGACGAAATATTTATTATTCACGCCGGAATCGGCACCGGAACTTTCGATCTTGCCGTTAAAGCAATAAAGGCCGGGAAAAAGACATGCACCATAAATATTACGGAAAACAGAGAGTTGATCCGGATGGGCGCTGGTCCCACGAGATATACTACCCACAAATGAAAAGATTCCCAAACCGTTTAAAACACCTTTTGTAACCGGTACCAACAGCTGATCCGGTGAGGTGTTGTGTTTACACCATCCGTTCCAATTCCCGCATTTTTTCATCCAATCGCTTGGCCGAAACCGGTATGGAAGTCTTCAGTTCCTGGGCAAAAACAGAGACCTTATATTCTTCCACCATCCAGAAAAACTCTTCAAAAGCGCGTCTTTTTTCAGGGGAAGCCCCCGAAGTGATGTGAGGGAGGTTTCTGATGAGGACCGCCTTTAAGGGTGCAACGAGCGCTTCCTTTTCTCGATCTTTGTCCGGGTTATAGGCGCCCCGTTCGGCCCTGATTTCAAGGGCTCTGAGATACCTGGG
Source organism: uncultured Desulfobacteraceae bacterium (assembly GCA_964412835.1). GTDB lineage: Bacteria > Desulfobacterota > DSM-4660 > Desulfatiglandales > Desulfatiglandaceae > NaphS2. Next base: position 5,053 of record CAYPQJ010000177.1, read on the forward strand.
CACATGGGCCAGATGGGCCATGTCATAGCGTTCCAGAAAATCCTGAGGAACCAGTGCCCCCATATCCGTCAAAAGACTCTTGCAAAGGGCTTCTGCGGGAGGGTTGTTTTTGTTCTTAATCTCCATTTGATGGATGAACTGTATTGCGTGATGGTAAGCGGAAAGGACCTGTCCCGTAAGTTCCATTAATCGTTTGCCTGCGGGGAAAATATCAAGGGCAATGGACTGAGCCTCATTTTTGAACGCGGTTTCCGTTCGAATATCGCGATCAAAGAAGCGGGTCATAAGTGTTTTAAACATGGCGGTTTCCACAGACTTCGGGCCACCGAAATCAATGGTTTTAGAAGATAAGTGCGCGGGTGTTTTGAGATCTTTTTTGAGCAGCTTCAGCTCTTTTCCGAAGTTGAGCATGAATAATTTTTTGACGCCGCGCCGGTGGGATTCGAGGGCTTCCTGCCGATTTCTGAAAAGGTGGATCTCAACACTGTTTTCAGCCGGTGAAAGGGCGGGAAAGGCAACAAGCCCGGGGGTCAGGGAAACTGTTTCCGGAAGGGTTTTGAAAGACCATGATACGATGTTCCGTTTTTCCCACTGCGCCGTCGCTTTTCGCCAGACGTTGGATTGTTTTTCAGTCTGTTTTTTGTCGACTTCCGGCAATTTGTTCAGGATTGACGTATCCCTGGCGGATTTCAATTCCCGGTTTCGATGGTCCCTGATGGAAACCCGCATTTGCAGGTGTTCGGGAATATCCGAATCCGCCCACGCGGCCGCTGGAATATCCACCCCGAGGCGTTTGTAAATAAAGCTTCCAAGGGTCGAAATCAACGGGTCTCGGGATTTTTCCATCTCGCTCAGAATTATTTCCACGGTGCCGGACACGGGCACGAGCTGTTTGCGATAGCGCTTGGGCAACCCTTTAATAAGGGCGGTGATTTTTTCCTTGAAAAGACCCGGCACCATCCAGTCCAGTTGATGGGGTGACACCTGGGAGGCTTGATTTAACGGTACTTCTAGGGTGACCCCGTCATCCGGTTTGCCGGGCTTGAACTTATAGGAGAACTGGAAGGCGCCGTTTCCGACGTTCATTTCATCCGGATACAGGGCGACCTCTTCCTGGTCGGGAATTTCGGCAATGACGTCGGATCGGGTCATTTTGAGAAAGTCATCATTTCCCCGTTTTCTGATCTGTTTCTCAAGTGTTCGGATATCGTACACGTCCGGGAGCCTTGATGAATAGAATGCTTCCATACGCTCATCGCTGACCCGAATGCCCCGCCGTCGAACTTTCTCCTCCATTTTTGTGATTTCTTCCACGAGGGTGTGGTTATGGACCAGGAAACTGAATTTTTTATTCATGTTCTCTTCTTCGACCAGGGCCGATCTGACAAAGATTGCATGAGACATTGACGGATCGATGGGTCCATATGACACGGACCGATTTGAAACAATGACCAGACCGTACAGGCTGATCTGTTCATATGCCCGGACCTGTCCCGCTTTCTTTTCCCAGTGGGGGTTGGTGTAGGTGGACTTACACAGGCTGCCGCCGAGGGTTTCCAGCCATTCCGGATCAATTTTTGCGGCGGTTCTGGCAAAGAGCCTGGATGTTTTGACCATTTCCACCGCCACGACCCAGTCCGGACTTTTGTTAAACAGGGTGGAGCCGGGAAACAGCATGGCTTCTCTTCCCCTGGCCGCCAGGTAAATGTTTTTGTCCTTTTTAACGGCGATATTGGATAAATAACCGCTTAGAACCGATTGGTGGATGGCGGCATATCGATCTTTCACGTTCTTTTGGTTTTGCTTGTTTTCATTTCTGATCCCCTGGGATTTCAGAATATTGGAGATCTGTTCATGGATGTGGTGCCATTCCCGCATGCGGACAAAAGATAGGAAATGCGCTTTACAGAACTTTCGCATTTTGTTCTGGGTCCGCAGGGTCTTAAAGGAACGGTGATAATGGTTCCAGATATTGAGCAGTGTGATAAAATCAGAACCCGAATCCCTGAATTTCGCATGGGCCTGATCCGCCTGGGCCGCCTTTTCAAAAGGTCTCTCCCTGGGATCCTGAATACTCAGGGCCGATGCGATAACGGCCACATCATACACGCAGCCATTGCTTTCCGCTTCGAGGATCATGCGGGATATTTTCGGATCGATGGGCATTTTGCTCATCATGCGGCCTCGCTGCGTCAGGACCGGTTCACCCCTTTTTCGAATGACAGCCCCCATCTCCACCAGCAGGTCAAATCCGTCTTTGATGCTTCTGGGGTTGGGTTTATCAAGGAATGGAAAGGCCGCTATCTTTCCGAGCTTCAGGGAAATCATGCGAAGGATGACCTCCGCAAGGTTGGATCTGAGGATTTCGGGGTCGGTAAATTCTTGTCGGGATTCGTAATCCTCCTCTGAATAGAGCCGAATGCAGACGCCATTTTCCAGACGACCACAACGCCCTTCACGCTGATCCGCACTGCTCCTGGAAATGGGGCTTATGGGCAGGCTGGTTGAACGGGTTCTGGGAAGATACCGTGAGATTCTTGCGAGTCCCGTGTCCACCACGTATTTGATGCCTGGAATGGTCAAAGAGGTTTCCGCCACGTTGGTGGATACAATGACCTTACGTCCGTTTGCGGTTGCAAAGACTTTGGCCTGCTGAGGGCCCGGCAACCTCGCAAACAGGGGCAATACGGTGACGTTTCTGAGCGCTCGCGCTGTCAGTCTTTCACAGGTCTCAAGAATATCCCGCTCCGTTGGCATGAATACCAGAATATCCCCGAACGCGCCGGATCGGCTGATGTCTTCTGTGGCCTTCACCGCCGCATCCACATAGGTGATGTCCCCTTTTTCCTGAAGTTCCGGGTCAACCGGCCGGTATTGGACCGAGACCGGATATCGCCGTCCGGATACCTGTATCACCGGTGCATCATCGAACCTTTTAGAGAATTTTTCCGTGTCAATGGTGGCGGACGTGATGATCAACTTCAGGTCTTTTCGTTTTTTGAGCAGTTTTTTCAGAATTCCTAAAATAAAATCAATGTTCAAACTTCGTTCGTGGGCCTCATCAACAATGATGGTATCGTACTGGGTTAGATATGGTTCCTGTTGCGTCTCCGCCAGTAACATGCCATCGGTCAGCACCTTGATATAGCCGCGTTTGCTGGTGCGGTCTTTAAAACGAATTTTGTACCCGACTGAATTTCCAATGGTTTCTCCCAGTTCATCTGCGATTCGGGCCGCAATAGTGGTGGCGGCGATGCGACGGGGCTGTGTGCAGGCAATTTTGCCGTCAATGCCCCGACCGGCTGCAAGGCACATTTTGGGGATCTGAGTGCTTTTTCCGGAACCCGTATCGCCGGAAATAATCACTATCGGGTATTTTCTAATGGCGTTAACGATGTCAGTTTTTTTTGCAGTAATCGGAAGATTTTCAGGGAAAGATACTCTTGGGCGTTGTCGAAAACGCCGTTGTTTCTCGGCCATGAATCCCTTGATGTTTTTTTTTGGGGTGAATGAGGTCATTCCTTAGAAATTTATGCTTGACCGAATCTTTGCTAAACGCTATATTGCGCCAAATCTGTTGCCGAGATAGCTCAGCCGGTAGAGCAGGGGACTGAAAATCCCCGTGTCCCCAGTTCAACTCTGGGTCTCGGCACCACGTAAAATCAGGGACTTAGGTCGATTTGGCCAAGTCCCTTTTTTTATGGGGTGGCA
>CAYPQJ010000178.1:0-8750 GCA_964412835.1 uncultured Desulfobacteraceae bacterium
CGGAACCGATGGCCGTTGCCATGGTGACCCGTTTCTGAGCCGCCACGGGAAGCTCACTCACCAGAGAGTGGGAGAGATCGTCAATACCCAGGTCTTCCAGAATTTCCATGCCTTTGTTTCCGGCGAGGCTTCGGGAGTGGGTTTTCATGAAACACCCCACCATGACATTTTCAAGAACCGTTAAATCCCCTGCGGCCACATAAACCTGAAAGGTCCGCGCGAGCCCGCGACGCGCCACTTCGTGGGCCTTAAGGGCCGTGATATCTTCGCCGTCAAAGATGATTCCGCCGGAGGTGAGGGTATGAAGTCCTGAAATACAATTAAAAAGGGTGGTCTTTCCGGCACCGTTGGGACCGATCAGGCCGATCAGTTCCCCCCGCTCCACGGAAAAAGAGATATCGTTGTTGGCCCGGAGACCTCCGAAATCCTTGACCAGGTTATGGACTTCCAGAAATGCCATGTTTACTTTCTTCTCTTTCGCCTGATTTTTTCCACAATACCCCATACGCCTCTCGGTTCAAAGGCGGAGATCAGCATAATAATGACGGCGTAAAGGATCAGATCGATCCCCACCAGGCCCGCCTGAGCACCCAGCCATTCCTTGAGATAGCTTTTAAGGGGGATCAGGATACCGGCCCCGATGATGGGACCCCACAAAGAACCGGCGCCCCCCAGCATGGCCATCAGCGCAATGAGGATGGAGATATCCAGGCTCATGGTGTCTTCGGGCTCGATATTTTTCACATAACAGGCATGAAACGACCCCACCATGCTGACAAATGCCGTGGCAATGGCATAGGTCTTGATTTTGGCCCAGTGAACATTGATCCCCAGAGAACGGGCCACGTCCTCATTGTCCTTGATGGACCGGAGCTGAAACCCCAGTCTGGATCTTCGAAACCAGTTGATGTAGAGGATCCCCAAGAAGAAAAACCCCAGGATCACGTAAAAATAGTAGATGTCATCCCTGAAGAGGAGGCGCATAAAATCCGGCGTGGGAAATTCTATGGGCGAAATTTCTATGCCCCTGGAGGCCCCCACAAAGTCCCAGACCTCAAAAAGGTCCTTTAACACCAGGGACGTGGCAATGGTGGCAATGGCAAAATAGTGTCCCTTGAGACGGAACAACGGATAACCGATGATGAATGACCACCCCACGGAAAGACACATGCCGATGGGCATGGAGAACCAGAACGGCACGTCCCAGCGAATGAGCATCACCGCCGTCGTGTAAGCGCCGATTCCCACATACTGGGCTTTTCCCAGATCCACCTGGCCGCCGTACCCGCCGATGGTGTTCCACCCCATGCCGTAGAGGGAAAACATGAGGAACTGGATCATGGTGCTCATGGAAAATGAGGAATGGGGGAACAGGGGAAAAACAAAAATGGCAAGACCAATGGCCCCTGCCACAATCAGGTCGATGCGGGGGGAATCCGAAAAATCGAGGGCGTTCCTTATTGCTTCCATCCAAAAAGCCCCCGCGGCCTGAAGACGACGATGAGAAAATACGCCACATAGACCCACATGTATTTAAAGGATGTCATGGGGACATCCATCATCCATTCCGCATCAAAGGTGTAGGAAAAGAAATCCCAGAACCCGGGAATTTCGGTAATGAGGCCCACCACAAGTCCCGCGAAAAAGGCGCCCGGGATGCTCCCGAACCCCCCCAGAGCCACAATGGCAAAGGCGATCATGGTGAAGAGCAGACCGATGAAAGGATTGACCGACCAGAAATTAACGAGCAGTGCACCCGCAATGGTGACCGATGCGCCGCCGATACCCCAGGCCAGTGCGTTCATCCGCTCCGTGGGTATGCCCATGTAACGGGCCCCTTGCGCATCCAGGGCCGTGGCGGTCAAGGCCTTCCCCACACGGGTTCGGTGCATGAGCATCCATACGGCAAAAAAGGCGGCCACGGATAACCCGGCGGCTGCCAGCTTTGTGGCCGGCACGATGATGCCCAGCCCGAGGTCAAAACTTTTGCCCACCAGGAGACCGGTGTGCACGGCACGGTCCTCGGAACCGAAAATCAAAAGCGCCAGATTCCGCAAGAACAGCATGAGCCCGAAGGTTCCCAGCAGCTGGGCCACCATGGGACCCCTTATAATGAATTTGATGAACCCGAAATAGCAGATGATGCCCAGCAGAAATCCCACCAGCGCAGCCACCGGAAGGGTGAAGAGGGGATCGATTCCCAACCCCTGGGCCGTTAGAAGGCCCGTGTACATACCGATCATCAAAAATTCGCCATGGGCGAAATTGACGATATCCATCACCCCGAAGATGATGGTAAGTCCCAGGGCCACCAGGGCCAGGATCATGCCGATGAGCAATCCGGCAAACAGGGATCCAATCAGAATGTCCATAAAAAATGCCGCCCGGAATCCGATACCAAATTGCCCATTCCACCGGCCGGAAACCCAGACCGGTAAAACGGGCAGTACAGTGGTTCAACCCTTAAAACCCGGCAAAGGGGAAGATCATGTCCGCCGAGGAAACATCAAAGGGATAAACGATTTCCAGCTCTATTTTTCCATCCTTGTTCTTCTGGTACTGGCCGATGAGGCCGCTTCCCAGGACGTTCTGGCCCATTTCATTTCCCGTGCTGGCGAACTTGATCCCCTGCCAGGGAACCACCAGCTCCTTACCGGGGATATAAATGGCATTGGCCGCCTTCTGAATATCGGCAGGCTTCGTGGAACCCGCCTTCTCAAGGACGGCCACCCAGGTCTGAAGCCCCGTAAAGGCACGGGCTGAAGCCCCGCCCAGATCATTACCGGTCTTCTTTTTGTACATGTCATTCACCTGTCCCGCCAGTTTCTTGATCTCCACCACCTTGGGCAGGAATACGGTTCGCGTGAGTATCCCCGAGATGCTGTCCCCCAGCGTCTCACGAAACTCCGGCTTTTCAAAACCCGCATCCTGTCCCCAGATGATTTTGGGTTGCGCCTTCTGGGCCTTCAGGGTCTTGACCATCAAAATGGCATCGGATGTGTAGGAAGCAAACAGCATCACATCCGCACGCGATGCCTTGAGGGATCTCACCTCGCTTGAAAGATCCGCGGATTTTGCGGCATACAGGAATGATTTTCTTAACTTAAATTTATATTCCTTGCTAAATTCCTTGATCAGTTCAGATACATGGCTTCCCCATTCGGTTTTTTCGCAGGCGGATGCTATATTGATAATGTCCTTTTTGGGTATGGCCTTAACCCCTTTTACCTTCCCTTCAGTCAAGCCCACCAGCAGTTCAAACAGGTCCTTGGTAAACCATTTATCATGGGGCGTGGTACGCCAGAACCATTTAAATCCTCTCTCGGTAAGGGCCGGAGAGGTGGAAGACCCATTGATCATGGGAATACCGTACTGCTCGCATACGGCGCTCACCGTCTTGGTGACCGAGCTGAAATAACACCCCAGAATACCGTCCACCTTATCGTCTAAAATCAGCGTTTTGGCCTGATCCGCACCCAGGGTGGGATTTCCTTCATGATCTTTGAAAATGAGCTTTATTTTGGCGCCGCCGAGGCTCTTGACCCCACTGTTCTGCGCCATGGTCATGGGCAGATCCGCCATGGTGCTGTTGGCGATTTCAGCCGCCAGCTCGGCGCCGGCCCGGAGTTCACGACCGGCCGCCGCGGCACCTCCGGTGAGCGGGTATATGACACCGATCTTGATCTCTTCAGCGGCCATGGTGCCTGCAGGCGCCAGAAAGACCATCATTAACAGCACGGAAAGAACCGATATCCAGGATTTGACAAATGTTTTCATGTGATGAAACCTCCTTGTTTTTGGGGCAAACGCCCATGGTTTATGGTTTTTTTGAAAAACCGTCATTAAAGCAACGTCAGGGTTTCATCCCTGAGATCCGAAACAAACATGTGCCCCGGTGCATGGGTGATAACCAGGGGCAGATCCGCTGAAATGGCCGCCAGGGTGGTGGTCACCCCGCATGCCCAGAATACGGGAATTTCACCGGGAAGAATCGTCACCGGATCCCCGAAATCGGGCTTATCAATGTTAAGAATACCGATTTCTTCCGGGAAACCCATATGCACGGGAGCCCCGTGGGTCTGATTAAATCGTGTGGTGACCTGTATGGCACGAATGGCCTGTTCCCGTGTCATGGGCCGCATGCTCACCACCAGCGGTGAGGAGAAAGGCCCGGCTGGAATGCAGGTGCGGTTGGTGATGTACATAGAAACATTGCAATCTTCCTCAAGATTCCTCACAGGAACCCCGGCACTCAGGAGCGCACTCTCAAAAGAAAAGCTGCAACCGAAAAGAAAGCTGACCAGATCATCTTGAAAAAAGGGGGTAACCTCAAAGGCTTCTTCCTTGAATTCACCCTTTTCGTAAATCCTGTACCGGGGTAAATCGGTCCGGAGATCGGCACCCGGGGCAATTTTCGGTTCCCAGGCCCCCGCTTCCAAAACATCCAGGACAGGACAAGGCTTTGGATTTCGAACACAGAACAGCAGAAAAGAGAAAGCCTCCCGCTTTGGCAGCATAACCAGGTTCCCCTGCACATAGCCGGGGGCAAGCCCGGATGTGGGGGTCTGCCATTGACCATCTCGGATTGATGTCCTTAACGCCTGCGGTAAAAGAGTCTCTTTCATCACCATTCGCCTCCCTTCCCTGGTTCTCCTACCACATTTCCCGATTCAACATAAGCTTTTTTTCTCGTTAGGCCCTTTGTGCCTTATCTCCTGAAACTCTATCACAAAAAAATGGGCCAGGAAACGCCTATTTTTCCAATTCTTCCTTAACGGCAAGACCAACCTTTGCCAGGGTATACGGTTTCTTAATGTACTTGCCTGCACCCAATTCCTGAGCAATATAAACCTCTTTTGTCCTTGCATACCCGCTGGCGATGACCGCCTTCTGGCCGGGGCGGATCTTTATGATCTCCTCATAGGTCTTCCGACCGTTGATCCCTTTGGGCATGACCATATCAAGGACGATCAGGTCCACCGGATGTTCCTTCACGTACCCGATGGCCTCCTCACCATTTGAAACCGTTTCAGCATCATAACCAATCCTGGTTAATATCCCGCTGGCGATCTCTCTTTGCCTCTCCTCATCATCCACCACCAGGATCTTCTCTCCATGCCCGAGATAGTTCTCCAGGGGAACTTCTTCTCCCTCGGCAACCACATTCTCCCTGGTTACCGGAAAATAGAGTTCAAATGCCGTTCCCTTCTCACTGCTCTCCACGTTGATGTATCCGTCATGGTCCTGGACCGTATTCCACACGACAGCCAAGCCTAGGCCCGTACCGCTTCTACCCATTACCTTTTTGGTGTAGAATGGCTCAAAGATCCTCTCAAGGTCTTTGGGCATTATACCGGAACCATCGTCTACGACGTTCAGCACGACATATTCGCCGGCATGAACATCTGCATACCCCTTCAAAGGCTCATCAATATACCGGTTCACAGTGGATATGGTAACCGTACCCGAACCCTCAATGGCTTCAGAGGCATTGGTTACCAGATTCATCAGGGTCTTATTGATGTGGGTGGGGGAACCGCTTAAGTTCAAAAGGTCGGGGGCCAGCGCAGTCTTAAAATCGATAAAGGCACGGAATCTTTCCAGCCTTCGATGTTCAGCAGAACCCAAATATTCTGTGACAATGGTGTTGAGATTCAGGGCGTCTTTTCCGGTTGCCACCCCTCTGGCGATGGTCATCAAATCTTCAACCACATCGGCAGCTCTCAATCCGGATTCCTGTATGGTCTTTATGGGTTTCCTGAGCGGGCTGTCTTCGGGCAAATCCATCAGGAGCAGTTCGGGGTAACTTACAATTCCTGAGAGGATATTGTTGAGGTCATGGGCCACACCGCCCGCCATAAGACCCATGGCTTCCATTTTCCTGGCTTTTTGGAGTTGATCTTCAAGTCTCTTTTGTTCAGTGATGTCTCGTAAATTGATTACGCTGGCTGCCACGTTTCCTTCATGATCCCTATAACAAGACCCACTGATACTGATATCGAGGATGTTCCCCTCTTTGGTATACCGGCGGGTTTCAATGCCGGAGAAGCTTTCTCCCGATACCGTTACCTTGTTGATCATCATCCTGGTTTCCGGCCAATTCTCCTCAGGCACAAAACCATCTATTTTCTTTCCTATCCGCTCTTCCAATGACCAGCCAAAAACACGCGTAAAGGCAGGATTGAGATAAATTACCCGGCCCTCCATATCGTAGACAACCACCGGATCAGGATTTGAGTCCAGAACTGTCCGGTATTTCTCCTCGCTCTCGCGAAGGGCGTCTTCAGTTTGTTTTCGCTCTCCAATCTCCTGTTTCAGTTGTAAATTTCTTATTTCCAATTCACGAAGCCGTTGCTGGAGTTCGGGATAATAGCTTTTCCGGATTGATTTCTCACCCAGTCCGATAATCTTGTCGCGCAAATCGTCCCAGTTATCTTTAGAGGGCTTCTTCATAAACGACCTCTATATCCCTTTGGTCGGGCTGACGAGGGTTTGTTACCATGCAGGGATCTTCCATCGCCTTTTTTGACAATTCCGATATATCGCTTTTCCGTACGCCTCTTTCTCCAAGCGTTTTTACGATGCCTACAGATGTCTTCAGTCGCGCTATCTCATCAAGAATCGCCTTGCGTTTTTCCTCGGCCGTCATTTTGTCCAAATCAATGCCCATGGCCTCTCCGATTTTATTGTAACGTTCTGAAACCGCGTAATAGTTGAATCCTATCACATGGTCCAGTAAGATACTGTTACATTCGCCATGGGATAAATCAAGAAAGCCCCCCAAACTGTGCGCCATAGCGTGAACAGCGCCGAGACTTGCGTTTGAAAAAGCCAACCCTGCTTCAAGGCTGCCCAGCATCATCTTGGCGCGCAGTTCAACATCATCTGGATGGGCAATGACACCAAGGAGTGTTGAGGGAATAATACGTATTGCTTCAAGGGCATGCAAATCCGTAACCGGCGAGTTGGCAGAAGAAACAAAGGCCTCTATGGCATGAACAAGGGCGTCCAGCCCCGTGCAGGCGGTTAGGTAGAGATCCATTGTCACGGTGGTGGCAGGATCAATAAGTGCCACATCGGGTACAACGGTCTTGCTTATGATGGCCATCTTAACACGTTTTGGTAGATTATTGATAATAGCGAACTGTGAAACATCCGCGGAAGTTCCAGCGGTTGTTGGAATACAGATCAAAGGCGGACCGGGTTTACCAACATTGTCTATCCCTTCGAATTCCAATATGCTCTTTCTGTTGGTATTTACAATCCCAATGCCTTTTGCACAATCCATCGGACTTCCGCCACCGACAGCGACAATTACGTCGCACTCTTGGTCACGGTAGAACTCAACGCCAGCCATAACTTCTTCCGAACGCGGATTGGGTGTTACATCAGAAAATATGACGCCAGGTATACCGGCTGATTCTAAGGCTTCCATTACTTTCCCCGCCCACCCTGCAGATATAACACCGGAATCGGTTACCACCAGTACTTTATTAGCGCCGAAGTTTCTTGCGTATTGGGATACCAGATCCAAGGCCCCAGGCCCGAATAGAAATTCGGGTGCAACAAATTTTCTTAGCTTTAACATGATCAATGCCCTCCTGATATTGTAGACGTTGTAATTGGGACCTTCCCCTCAGCCTCTATCCACGATACCTGATCAAATTCAAGGCCATCATTGTGGCCACAACTTCATTTTTTTGATTCAGCATCTCGCAAAAGGAGAATAACACGCCCCGATCACCAGAGACCACGATTCCGGCATTATTTCGCGTGGCCTTTGGGTCAACTTAAACCGGTTTTCAAACACTTGTAAACCAAAAAATCGAAAAACCCCAACTTCAGAAACCGGACCCGAATTTGCGGGAAACAAAAAGTGGGTCTTGACAGCCAAATCAACGTCCGCATATAATGTGGCGTATTATGGCTATTTCACTGTTAGACAAAGAAAATACAGGGCTCGTAATCGTAGATGTGCAGGAAAAGCTCATGGGGGTCATGGACCAGAAGGAACGGGTTGTTGACAGGGTATCAAAACTCCTTGACCTCGCCCGGATCTTTCAACTGCCCGTCATTTTAACGGAGCAGAACCCCCGGTTTCTGGGGTCCGCCCTGCCGACCGTTCAAGAATCCCTGCCCGCATATGAACCCATTGAAAAGATTCATTTCGACTGTTGTGAGGTAGATGCTTTTAATGATGTGATTGAGAAAAAAGGGCTTCGAAACATCATTTTAACGGGCGTTGAAACCCACATCTGCGTGTTCCAGACATGCGTCTCCCTTCTGGAAAGGGGATACCGGGTTCATGTTCCCCATCATGCCGTCGACTCCAGAACCAAAGACAACTGGCAGATCGGCCTCTCCCTCATGCAGGAAGCCGGCGCCACCATCACCTCCACGGAAACCATCATCTTTCAAATCCTCAAAAAGGCCGGCACAGCAGAATTTAAAGCGCTTTTGAAAACCATCAAATAGCAAAGCCACCCACGAAATAAAAGGCGACAGCATGGGGCGGATGCGGCCAAATGGCCCGTGGCGGGCAATGCGGCGCCATGCCGCAGCCCAGTGTTCCCATCATCCTGCCCGAGGAGGATGCTCCTACGACCTGGTGGTGACCGGACCTCAGGGCTCACCAACATCTCCACAACCTCCTTCCAAAAAAATGTCATGCCTTTCCATAAAACTCTTTTTTTAGCTTGACGCGTAGTTACGATACAGCTATATTGTGATCACTTCGAGCCGGACATCCT
>CAYPQJ010000179.1:0-8717 GCA_964412835.1 uncultured Desulfobacteraceae bacterium
TGGCCGGGCTCGAGCTGACAGCGGTTGCCATTTTTGGGGTCAGTTCTCCCATCATGGCATTGGCCATCAAAATGGAGACAGGCCCGATAATCACATCAACCCCGTGACTGGTGCGAACAATGGCATTTTCCCCTGATCCGCCCCGATTGGCGCCGGCTTTCATCATCCTGGAAGTGGCAATGGAATTGGTTCCCAATGCCAGAATTTCCAGATTGACGCCCAGGGAAGCCCTGAGCCCTTTAATCAGGGTTGCGCCGATGCCGCCTCCCTGCCCATCCAGAACCATCAGTTTCACAGTATCAACCTCGCGCACGATCACTTCGGGTGAAAAAAGCGTTGCATCCGGTTTTAAACGTCGCTATTTTACGTGGGGAAACCTATCAGAGCCGGCGGGTATTGTAAAGATCTGAAATCCCGAAAACAAAAATATGGGGGGCTTTTATGCTCAGTCAAACGTTTTATTTTGCCCTGGGAGCCTACCTTTTGGGTGCTGTACCGTTTGGAAAAATCATCGCCGGGATGGTGGCACAAATCGACATTACCCAAAGGGGAAGCAAGAATATCGGCGCTACCAATGTGGCCAGGGAGCTGGGATTCAAATGGGGGCTTTTGACATTGGCCCTCGACGTGTTGAAAGGTCTTGTCCCGATCCTTGTTTTTTCCGCCTGTTCCTTCAAGGGGGACATTTCGAGCCAGATGGCACTGGCAGTGGTCAGTCTCTGCCCACTGCTGGGGCACCAGTTTTCCATTTTCATGGGATTTCGGGGTGGCAAGGGCGTTGCCACGGCCCTGGGTATTTATATGGCTCTCTCTCCCATCGCCTGTGTGCTGGGGCTTCTTGTTTTTCTCCTGATGGTCCTGAAGTGGGATTTCATATCCTTGGGATCCATGGTTTCAGCGGGTTCGATTCCCATATTTCTGACGCTTTTCCATCAACCGAAACCCGTGGTGTTTGCTTCACTTGTCATGGCGGCGCTCATCTATTTCAGGCACGGCGAAAATGTATTGAGGCTGGTCAGGGGTGAGGAAAGAAAATGGAAGCAGATAAAAAGATAGCCCTTAGGTTAAGAATTCCACCAATCGGTCCAGTTCGTCATCGGAATAGAAATACAGGAGAATCCGGCCCTGTTTGCCTTCCTTTTTGATTTCCACCTTGGTCCCCAGGCTTCGCTTGAGATTATCCGATAGCGACTGAATATAGGGATCGTCTTTGGACAGGACTTTTTTGGGTGTGGGCGGTTTTTTCAGTTTTCTGGCCAGGGCCTCGGCCTGCCGTACGGACAACCCTTTTTTGATAATGGCATCCCGCAGTACCCGTTGCGGGTCTGTTTCCGTTATGCCGGCCAGCAGTCGTGCGTGTCCCATGCTGAGTAGGTCGTCAATCACGTCCTGCTGAATGACGGTCGGCAGTTTCAGCAGCCGCAACAGATTGGCGATGGTGGAGCGATCCTTGCCCAATCGACGTGACAACATTTCCTGGGTGGATGCTGTGTCTTCCATCAATTTTCTATAGGCCAGGGCCTCCTCAATGGGGTTGAGGTCTTTTCTCTGAATATTTTCGATGAGCGCCAGTTCCAGTGATTCGGAGGGGGTTACGTCCTTCACCACGACAGGAACCCGTTCAAGCCCTGCCATCTGGGCGGCCCGCCAGCGTCTCTCGCCGGCAATGAGCTGGTAGCCGGCTTCGGTCTTGTTCACCAAGAGCGGGGTCAAGATGCCTTTTTCACGAACGGAAACGGCCAATTCATCCAACTCATGGGCCAGGAACCGTTGCCGGGGCTGGTTTGGATTGGGCTCAATGGCTGCGACAGGGCAGAGAAAAAACTGCTCTTCTTTTTCATCCAGATCGTGACCGTCGGGAATCAGGGCCGATAACCCTTTTCCCAGGGCTTTTCGTTTTGTCATGGTGCCTTCTTTCTTTCAATGATTTCGCGCGCCAGAGACAGGTAACTCTGTGCGCCCCGCGATCGTATGTCGTAAAGGATGATGGGTTTGCCATAACTGGGCGCTTCACTCAGGCGGACATTTCGAGGAATCACCGTTTTCAGCACCCGCTCGTTGAAAAGCGCACGGGCTTCCTGCTCGATCTGACGGGAAAGGTTGTTCCGCTTGTCATACATGGTCAGCAGAATATCGACGCGCCTGAGTACCGGGTTAAGTCTTTTCTTGACGGCTTTCACGGTGGTCAGCAGTTTGGACAATCCTTCCAGTGCATAATACTCGCATTGAAGGGGCACGAGGACGGATCCTGATGCTGTGAGGGCGTTGATGGTGAGAAAGCCCAGAGAGGGAGGGCAATCGAGAAATATATAATCATAGCGTTTTCGAAGTACCGAAATGGGCTTTCTAAGAAGAAATTCCTTGGAGGTCATGGAAACCATCTCCACCTCGGCGCCGATGAGTTCGTGTGTGGCACCCATAAGGTGAAGGTGGGGGAGTGCGGTTTCGGTGATGGCATTTTCCAGGGAAGAGGTTCCCATCAAAACATCATACAGACCGTGGGATATTTCGCTGATATCCAGACCCAATCCGGTGGTGGCATTCCCCTGAGGATCACAATCAATCAAAAGACATGGTTTTTCAGCAGCGGCAATGGCGGCAGAAAGATTAACGGCGGTGGTTGTTTTTCCAACCCCCCCTTTTTGATTGGAAATGGAAATGATCTGGGCCATAATTTTAACCCTTAAAGCGTTAACCCCAATTGAAACCCTTCTCGAATGGCAGCCAGTACGTTTCGCGGCTTTTTAGCGTCTCCGATAACATGGATTTCAGGGACCTGATCCCCTATCTGATCCGCCAGTTCATTTTCAGCCTTTGACCCCGCGGCGAGCACAACGGTATCAGCCGCGATAAACCGGGGTCCCTGTTCATCTTCCACCTGAAGGCCTTTTGCTGTTATTCCCACCGCTTCGGTTTGTGTTAGAATTTTCACGCCGAGGCGCTTCAATTCCCCCATAAGGGTCCATTTGGTGGTCAGCCCCACATCGGCACCTGCTTTTTTGGTCATTTCAACCACCGTGACCTGCTTGTTTCCCCGGTTGAGCAATTCCGTTAATGTTTCGGGGGTTTCAGCGCGGTTTACCATGAGAAAGTGAAGCACTTCGGGTGACAGGGTTCCCTGGTTTGCCAGAAACAGAGCGGTTTCAAGGCCCACTGCATTACCTCCCAGAATCACCACATTTTCCCCTGTTTCAATATTTTTTTCAAGCAGGTCCCAGGCCTGAATCACATTGTCGCCATCAATACCCTTGATTTTCGGTTTTGCCGGTTGAGCGCCGGCAGCCACCACCACCACATCCGGTGCCATCCGGCGGATGATGCTCGGTGTTGCCGTTTGTTCCAGAATTGTCTCCACGCCTTTGTCCTGAAGGTTGTGGATCAGGTCGATGGCTGCCGTCTCAAGCTCTCTGCGTCCGGGGATTGAATGGTTTAAAAGAATCTGGCCCCCCAGCTTATCGCTTTTCTCCATGAGAATCACATGGTGACCCCGGTCTTTGGCGGTACATGCCAGCTTCATGCCGGCCGGCCCCCCGCCCACAACGATTATTTTACGGGATTTTGGCGCGGGTTTTACTTTCAGTTCGGCTTCTCGACCGGCCCGCGGGTTCACCATGCAGGTGGCGGGACGTCCCTGAAAAATGGAGTCAAAACACCCCTGGTTGCACGCCACACAATGGTAGATGAGACGGGATTTTCCAGTAAGGGCTTTGTTGGGCAAATCGGGGTCTGCCAGAAGGCCCCTGGCCATGGTCACAAGGTCAGCGCCACCGCTTCGAAGGACTTCTTCGGCGGCGCCGGGATCATTGATGCGGTTGCTGGAAATGACCGGCGCTGATACAGCGGAACGGATTCCCCTGGCCAGGTAAACGTAGGCATTTCTGGGGACTCCCATGGTGAGCTGGGGCACACGCGTTTCATGCCAGCCGCCCGTGACATTAAAGAGATCGATGCCCGCCTTTTCGGCTTTTGCGGAAAATATTTTTGCCTCATGATTGGTGTTGCTCCCTTTCATGAAATCATTTCCGGCGATACGCAGCAGGATCGGATAATCAGGGCCTAATGCCTTTCGAACTTTTGAAATGGTTTCAATACCGAACCGCATGCGGTTTTCAAAAGAGCCTCCGTATTCGTCCTCACGAAGGTTGGTAATGGGAGAAAGAAACTGGCTGATGAGGTATCCGGCACTTCCCAGGATTTCAACGGCATCAAATCCCGCTTCCCGTGACCGAACCGCCGCTTCTGCAAATTTATCTTGAACGCCGGGAATCTCCTCAAGTGCCAGCGCCCTGGGGGTCTCCCCCGTCAGTCTGGAACGGACGGCGGAGGCGGATATCGGTTTTCGGCCGCCGATCATGGCTGAATGGGCATACCGCCCGGCCTGATAGAGCTGGGCCGCGATTTTGGCGCCATGGTTTTTTACCGCATCGGTAAGTCGCTTCAACCCGGGGATGAAACGGTCGTCATTGAGGGCAATCATGCCCACCATGCCGCCGAATTCATCAATGGGGCATCCCCCCACAATGGCGAGGCCGACGCCCCCTCCGGCTCTTTCGGCGTAAAAATTAACGAGTTGGTCGGTGACCTCACCCTGCGGGGTATACCCCAGATGCATGGCGGTCATGACAATTCGGTTTTTCAGTTCCATGTTCTGGATGGTGATGGGGGAAAATAAGTGAGGAAAATCCATGCTAGTTGGCTCCTTTCAATGAAAACCTGTCTGCAAATTCATCACAATGTGGGGACTTTGGCATACCTGGTCGAAAATATCAACCAAACCTTTTCATATGCTACTCTTCTTCCATATAGGCTCTTTTTTTTCGCAACACTTTAAGGAAGGCATAAACCACCATCAACCCGCCAAGGGCAAAGAGGATTTCGTATAAATAATAGCTCAGATGGGCAAACCACGCAATGTTCTGTTTAAGGGATGCCTGCCAGTCTTCTTCAATTTTGTAAAGGGGGGTATCAAGCGCCTGAATAAAGGCCTTTCGCAAGGTGACGCCGTTTTTCATCAACCCGAGAATTTCAAGTAATCCCGGCTTTCCATGGGTGCTGATGATGTAGTCAATGAAACTTCTGCTCTCTTCGTAGGCCAGCCGCAGAGCATTTGCGTTTCCGGGAAACCCCTTGTTCAGGGTTCCCAATGGGATGATGTGATCAGAAAAAGCGGCTTTCGGCAAAAGGGCATCTTTTTGGTCATGGAGAATATCCATTACGCCATTACTGGCCCACTGGGCAATGCCTTCGTCAAGCCATCGTGGAATAGGAACATTGTCCACGTGTTTGTGAAGGAGCAGGTGGCAGAGTTCATGTTTCAGGATATTTCTAAATTGCAGGGGGTTTCTGATTCTGGGGTAATCTATGACCACAAGATCTTTTCCGGGTACGGCAAAACCCACCACGAGGGGACTGTGGGTCATCTGGCGGAAACGCCGGGAATCTTCCATGAGAATAACGGTGGGTTTCAAGACGAAGGGCCAGTTGAATGTCACTTGAAGGTCTTTTTTAATTTGGGGTGTCATTTGAGCGGTCTCTTTAGCGGCCTGCTCAAGTGCGGGAGGAAAAAGCACTTCCACACCATTGTTTTTTAGTGAGTCGAAATCGGCCGCATGGGAACACGGTGCGGCAAAGGCAAAAAAACCCCAGAGAAGGATAGTGATTCCCGATAGGCATGGACCTTGAAAAGAAAACAAATATGGCCTACTATGGTCCCGAACACTGTAGAACAGGAAAGTGGCTAGCATATGAAAAATGTCCTTACCGGCCTTGATCGTTTAACCGAAGGAGAATGGACCCGCTTCAAGGGGCAGCGACTGGGCCTTCTTTCAAATCAGGCGTCGCTCAACCGGATGCTTGAAACCGCTCGGGATGTCATTGCCAAACGGCTTCCCGGGCAGCTTCGGGCGCTTTTCGGGCCACAGCACGGTTATGGGGGAGAAGACCAGGACAATATGGTTGAAACCCCCCATGCCCACGATGGGGCGCTGGATATTCCCGTATTCAGTCTTTACGCCGAATCAAGGGATCCAGATCCCGGGATGTTTGATCTTATCGACACGCTGATGATTGACCTTCAGGATGTGGGTACACGGGTCTATACTTTTTCCTCCACCATGCTTGGTTGCATGAGGGCTGCCGCGCGTTTTGGGAAAAAAATCGTTATCCTCGACCGACCCAATCCCCTGGGCGGGGAAATCCTGGAAGGAAACCGCCTTTCGCCTGAACTTTTTTCCTTTGTGGGTCCCGCGTCCCTCCCCATGCGGCACGGCCTCACCATGGGTGAAATGGCCCGCCTGTTCAACCGGGTTTTTTCGCTGGGGTGTGATCTGGAAATCTTACCCATGATCGGATGGCACAGGCACATGACCTGGCGTGAGACCGGCCTCAGGTGGATGATGCCTTCCCCCAACATGCCGTGTCCTGAAACAGCCTATGTTTATCCCGGACAGGTTTTATGGGAAGGTACCCACGTTTCCGAAGGGAGAGGCACCTGTCGGCCCTTTGAAATTTTCGGTGCCCCTTACTTTGAACCGGCGGCCATCAGAAAACGCCTGGATCCCGAAGCCCTCAATGGATGCCGCCTTCAGGACTACCTGTTTCGCCCGACATTTCACAAGTGGTCCGGCAAGCTTTGCCGCGGCTTCATGGTTCACATTCTGGACCTCGAAGCGTTCCGTCCTTACTACACGGCTTTGGCGGTGTTGCAGGCCGTGATTTCGCTCCATGGTGAGCATTTTGAGTGGAAAGCGCCACCCTATGAGTATGAGCACAAAAAAAACCCCATCGACATGATTTTAGGGAGTGTTTCCCTTCGGCATGGTCTGGAATCCGGGCGCTCGATATATGACTTAAGGAGAGACTGGTTGCCGGATGTCGAAACTTATCGAGAGTGGATCAAGCCGAGCCTGCTGTATTCGTGATGATCCAGAGGGCGTACTTATTCCACCTGTCGTCCAATCATGGTCAACGGGTTAATGGTGATCATAAACAGCGGGTCAGTCTTTCTGACCCCCCCCGATCCATCGGTCGATGGCATCTTTGTCGAATCGCCACACTCTACCGATTCGAATTGCAGGGATCTTTCCCTCGGCTGCATATTTGCAGATGGTAATCTCATGCAGCTTTAAATATTTTGCAATTTCCTTGGTTGTCATGATTTTTGGCATAACATAAACTCCTCATATAGGTTCGATGGGTATTTTGAAGGACAGGAAAGCCCAAGCTCCCATTTCTTTACACATTAGTGCTGAGAAGACTTAAAGTCAATAAAAATTGTGTTAATAGCCAATGTTGAATGAACTTTTGCCAAATTTTTTCACTCTATTTGCATTTTGGCTTTCTAAACATATTTTTCATCGGTATTGGAGAGGGTGACATTCCCCGGTCAAAAAGCGCCATTTTCGGTCGATGGACGGGTCGCTATGGCCAAGCCCTCAAAACTTACCGCTTGACGAGGCGCCACCGCCTCATTATAAAGGGCCAGAATAATAGGAATATTTCTATAAAATACACTTTACAGGGAAGCAAGCTGGTATGTCCCACAGAAACAAACTCAAACTCTGGCCCGATAAGAGCACGTTGAAGGCACAATCCAACACCATCAGAACGGTGGGAAAATGGGGTTTTTATTTTATCCTGATTGGTCTCATTGCCGGTTTAGGATCCATTTTTTTTCATTTCCTCTGCCAAATCGGGTCCCATTTCCTGTTGGATCAGATTGCCGGATACCGCCCTCCCGCTCCCCCGGGTGAAGGGCATCTTTTTGAACCCACCAAGACCGTTTTCAACCGATGGATTCTCCTTTTTCTGCCGGTTTTCGGGGGGCTTATCAGTGGATGGCTTGTGTATACCTTTGCACCGGAAGCCGAAGGACACGGCACTGATGCCGCCATCGATTCCTACCACAACAAGGGCGGTTTGATTCGCGGGAGAATTCCCATTATCAAAACCTTTGCTTCCGCCATTACATTGACCTCGGGAGGATCGGGCGGCCGTGAGGGGCCCATTGCTCAGATCGGTGCCGGCTTTGGATCATTTCTTGCCACAAAACTGAAACTCTCAGACCGGGAACGCCGAATTATGCTGGCGGCGGGTATGGGGGCCGGTGTGGGAAGTATTTTCAGGGCGCCGCTGGCAGGGGCACTGTTTGCCGCCGAGGTCCTTTACCGGGACCCCGAATTTGAATCTGAGGTGATTATTCCCGCCGGCATTTCCTCGGTGGTGGCCTACTGTGTTTTCTGTCTGGTTTTTGGATGGGGTTCGCTCTTCGAAACCCAGCCGTTTGTATTTCGAAATCCCTTGGAGCTTGGACCCTATATGGTCCTGGCTTTGGTCCTGGCCGCGGGGGGATTCCTGTATGTCAAATCCTTTTACGGCGTTCAGGGGGCTTTCAAAAAAATCAACCTGCCAAATCATATCAAGCCGGCCATCGGGGGTCTGCTGACGGGGGCTATCGGCTTCTTTCTGCCGGAAACCCTGTCGTTTGGTTATGGCTTTGCACAAATGGCCTTGGACAACGAACTTCCCACGCTGCTGCTTCTCGCCCTGGCATTGGGAAAAATATTGACCACGTCTTTTTCCATTGGCTCAGGCGGAAGCGGTGGCGTCTTCGGCCCTTCAGTGGTGATTGGTGGTGCACTGGGCGGCGCGGTGGGAAGAATTTTTCATGACATCATGCCCAATGTGGTCACACAGCCGGGGGCCTTTGTGGTGGTGGG
>CAYPQJ010000180.1:0-8675 GCA_964412835.1 uncultured Desulfobacteraceae bacterium
GCACAAAGGGCAAAGATCCCAATGAGGGTTAAGGCGGCAACAAAGGGAAGCTTGCGGGAAAGGTTTCCCAATCGTCCCAGGAGTTCCTCGCGGGTAGCGTACATGACAGAACCCATGGCCATCAGAAGGAGCGCCATATAGAAAGTATGGGCGTATGCCAAGGCAATGGCGCCATCCAGGGCCATTTTTGAGTCCATACCGATACCCGCTACCATCAGCCCCACCTGTGCGACCAGGAGATAGGCGAGGATTCTTCTGATGTTGTTGGAAAAAATAGCATACGCGGCCCCATAGAGGGCTGTGCAAACCCCCAGGATAATGAGCAGATCAAGACCCACAAAACAGCGGGCCATGGCATAGACAGCGGTTTTGATACCAAATATGGACAACAAAACCGCCCCGGGAATGGTGGCTTTCGGAAGCCCCTGGGTCATCCATGCGTGCAGCGGAATGACGGCTGCGTTAATGGCAAAAGCGCCCAGAATCAACCAGTCAAAATGCCACATGAAATCGGCATCCGCTGAACTGAAAAGGAAGTTGCCCAATACCCTCTCCCTCAGGAGAATGCCGGCCAGCAGCAGGACAGAGCTCAACAACAGGATCATCATGTACAAAAAGCCCGTTTTTGAAGCATCGGGTCTGCGGTTCAACCAGATGAGAAAAGACGAAGACACGGTCATTCCCTGCCAGAAGATGTAGAGGGTCCAGTAGTCCCCTGCCAGGACGCTGCCAAAAGCGCCTGCCATGAAAAAAAGTGCCGCCACGTGTTGGGCTTTGTCACGCACATGAAAAGAAAAAGTGGTACAGATAAGGCTCATAAAGGCGAACAGAATGGTGAAGGGGAGCGACAGCGCATCCACCCGGCCGAGCACCAGTACCTGGCCCACATAGTCCACCTCCCAGTAACGGCCCAAATGCAGTTGAAGGGTCAGGAAAATGGCCACAACGGGCGGTATGAAAAGCAGCACACGCCAGATGCCGCCCCGAAGAAACGGGAGGATAAGCCCCAATATCACAAAGAGGGTGGCCGGGTGTAGAAAGCTGCCTTCGATGAGGTTCATGACCTGTTATCTCCAGAATTTCCCATAAACTTCCACAAAACTGACAAAAGTCTGCGGGTAAAACCCGATGAGAATCGATATTATGGCGATCATGAACATGGGGACCACCATGGTTTTCGGCGCTTCAGCATATTGGGAAAGATCCACACTTTTTACGGGGGGCATGAAAAATCCTCTGATAACGATGGGACCGAATTAGGCCATATTCAACAGAACGCTGGCCAGGATCACCAGCATGAGCACCGTCTGCCCCGCGTCTGTGGCCCCGGTGATCAGGTAGAATTTGCTCAAAAAGCCGCTGGCCGGCGCCAGCCCGATAAAGGAAAGCGTAGCCAGGGCAAAGGCGCCGAAAGTCCAGGGCATGCGGCGGCCCAGTCCGTTCATGAGACTGATTTTTTTGGATCCCGTCACCACCATGATACAGCCGGCGGCGAAAAACAGCGTAATCTTGGGAAAGGCGTCGTGCGCTATGGCCGAGACGCCCCCCTCCACGCCCCCCTGGGTCAGCATGGCAACACCCATGACAATGTAGGAAAGATGGCTCACGGTGCTGTAGGCAATCCGAGCCTTGATGTCGTCCTTGGTGAGCGCGATCAGGGCAGCCGCGATGATGGTGAATCCCGCCACATAGGCCGTGGGCATGCCCAGTCCCAGATCATGCAGGGAATCCAGCCCGAAACAGGAGAGCATGATCCGGCACACGGAAAAGGCGCCCGCCTTGACCACGGCCACCGCATGCAGCAGGCCGGAGACGGGCGTGGGCGCCACCATGGCCGATGGCAGCCAGCTGTGCAGCGGCATGATGGCCGTTTTGGTAAGGCCCGCCAGGAAGAGGATATAGATGACGATTAGCAGCACCGGGTTGGCATCGGACGGAAAAATCCCTTTATGAATGTCTCCCAGTTGAAAGTCGAGGGTCCCGCACAAAACATAGGTAAGGATCATGGCCGGCAGGAAAAAGAGCTTGGAGGTGCCCAGCAAATAAACCAGGTATTTCTTGCCTGCCTCAAAGGCATCTTTACTCTGGTAATGGGCCACCAACGGGTAGGTAAACAAGGTGATGATTTCATAAAAAAGATAGAGGGTGAAGATATTACCCGCAAAAGCCACCCCCTGAGCTCCGAAGACGGCTATCCCGAAACAGATGTAATATCGCGTCTGGGCATGCTCCTTGAGGGTTCGCATGTAGCCGATGTTGTAACTGGTGGTGAGGATCCAGAGAAAGGACGAGATCAGGGCAAAAACCATGCTCAGACCGTCGGCACAAAAGCTTAACGTGATACCGGGAAGGATACGAAACAGGGTGTAGGTGTAGATTTTTCCTTCCAGGATGCCGGGCGCCATGGAGACCACGGCAAGAAAAGCGATGGATGCGAAGACAAAGGAAACGGCTTCCCGCCGGTTTTCCTTCTTGGCCATCAGCCGAATGAGAAAGGGGGCGGCAAACGTGACCGCCACCGGGATAAGCGGGCGGATGCTGTTGATGATATCAGGATTCCGGGTCAATTAAATCACCCTTCCATTTGGAAAATACCATCGGTTTTTGAATGCCTAAACCGTTTGACCACCACCAGAATAATGGCCAGCATCAATGTTGCTTCGGCAGCCGCAAGGCCCATGACAAAAAGTGCCGCCAGCTGCCCCAAAACGGCATCTCCTTCGGTGAGTTGGGCCACTGCCACAATGGAAAGCCCCGCGCCATTGATCATCAACTCCAGGGCAATCAGCATGCCCATCAGGGTTTTACGCCGGACAAGACCAAAGATCCCCACGCAAAACAGGAACACGCCCACCAGTTGAAACAGCGTGAGATCGGTCATTTTTGCCCCCGCTTCCGCCAGGCCGCCAGCACCGCACCGGCCATGGCGGCAAAAAGCACCACGGAAATCAGCTCGAAAGGGAGCAGGTAGGGCCCGAGCATCCCCTCCCCCAGCAATGCGGGCGATACATTTATGGCGGCATCCCGTGCCGCTTCAGGGTGACGAATGATGATGATGGAAAAAATCACTGCCGGCGCCAGCAGGCAGACAAAGGCATTGACCGCTTTTTTAAGAGAAACGGGACCAGCTTCATCGCCTTCGGCTGACGCCTTCGACAGCATGATGGCAAAAAAGATGAGTACACTCACGCCCCCGACGTAAATGAGGATCTGCATAAAGGCGATAAAGGGCGCTGCCAGCAAAAGATACATGCCCGCAACGGCGATCATCACGGCAATCAGACCCACAAGGGCACGCACCAGGCTTTTGGAGGTGACGGCCATGATGGAACCCATGCATATGATGAGGCAGTAGAACGTAAAAGCGGTTTTGGCCATGATTTCCATAGGATCAGTCCATATTCATCCTGAATTTCTCAAGCAGATCAAATTCGAAATCTTTCTTGTTGATACTTGCGCAATAGGGATTTCCTGAAAAACGGATGGCCCCTTTGGGGCAGTTTTCCGCGCACAGGCCGCACTGGCAACACAAGGTGTAGTCATAGGTGAATTTTGCGGGGCCTTTGGGAGCCTTACGAGCCGTTTTGTTTTGGTCTGGGGCCGCATCTACAGGTTTCAGCGCATTTTTCTTGACCACTAAAATAGCCCCCGTGGGACAGGTGGCGGCACAGGTCATGCACGCAATACAAAGCGGTCCGGCCGGGTCCTCCGGGTTGGGAACAAGCTCAATGGGTCCCCTGAAGGTCGCCAGATTGTCCACGCCGGCTCTCGGGTAATGGACCGTTACCTGTTTTGAGAAGAAAAAGGCACCGGTGATCTTGAGCCCTTTCACCAGGCTCCAGAGTCCCAGAACATCCTCGCCCATTTTTCTCAGTGCATTCATGAATGATTTTCTTAAAAAAGTTTCATGACCAGAGCCGTGCCCAGGAGGTTCAAAAGGCTCAAGGGCAACAGCCATTTCCAGTTCAAGTTGAGCAGCTGGTCAAAGCGGAGACGGGGAAAGGTCCACCGGAACCACATCATGACCAGCAGAAGCACGTACATCTTGGCCAGGAACCACCAAAAGCCGGGCAGAAAAGGCCCCTGCCAGCCCCCCAGAAAAAGGGCCGTGCAGACGCTGCAGACCACGATCATGTTGGTGTATTCCGCCAGGAAAAAGAGGCCGAACCCCATGCCCGAATATTCCGTATGAAAACCGGCGGTGAGTTCGCTTTCCGCTTCCGGCAGATCAAAGGGGTTGCGGTTGGTCTCGGCGACAGCACAGACAAAGTAAATGAAAAAGGCCAGGGGCTGGGTCATGATGTTCCAGTGCCATGGGTACGGCCCCTGTTGCGCCACCATCTCCGAGAGGTTCAGCGTACCACTGGTAAAGGTCACAGCCAGGACCGCCAGCAGCAGGGGGATTTCATACCCCACGGCCTGGGCCACGGATCGTGCCGCTCCCAGCATGGCCCATTTGTTGTCGGAACCCCACCCGGCCAGGCAGAGGGCCAGCACGTTGATGCCTGAAAATGCCAAAATCAACAGCAGCCCCAGGTTTACCTCGAACCCGGTGAGGATCGGTCCGAAGGGGATAGGGAGCAGCAACAGCAACGTCGGTGCAAAAGCGGCGATGGGCGCCAGCCAGAAGAGGACGGGATCAGCCCCGTCAGGTTTGAGCGGCTGTTTTGAGAGGAGTTTAACGGCATCCGCAACGGTTTGAAGCATGCCGTGAGGCCCCACCTCAAAAGGCCCGGGCCGCCGGTGAACGTGTCCCGCCACCTTCCGCTCCAGGTAGACCAGGAAGATCACGCTGGCGGCCACAAACAAAGCGGTTGCCACCACTGCAACGATCATCCGGATCAGTTGAATCTCATCAAAGGACATGCCGTCTCTCTTAACTCCTTACCTTATAGAATCAATGCCCAACTCTTTCTCCAATTGCCGCAATGTTTCTTCAAGGACAATCAGCCTCTGCATATCCTTAGGATCCTTTGAAGTTCTTTTAAGTTCTATCAGCATCTTAATATCGAGGACACGAATCGTATGGCCTCTGAATTCAATTGCTACTGTGTGTTTGAATAGATCATCATAGGTTTTCCCTTCTTCAATAAAAGCCAGAACATCAAGAGGTCCTAAGCGGGTTGAAAAAAGCGAATGCCCCATCCCCGAAAAGTCCTCCCCTTTTGGCTCAATTGTTTTGTCGTCCAGACGACGATAGATGGCGTCAATCGATCTTAAAAATGTGAGGAGTTTTGATATATTCTCAGAAGATCGGCTGTGTACAATGTCCACATCCATTGTTGTAACCGGGGCTCCCTGAACAACTGCAGCAAGGCCTCCCACAAGAATAAACTTAACATCTGCTTTTACGAGGCCTTCAATTATCGCGCTCAGATCTACGTCTGTCGTTCTTTTGTCGTTGGTATGCATTTCTTAATTCCAAAATACCACGTACTGCGTTGTCATTTGCTTTCAGGCGCTCCTCCGGCGACATCCTGAGGAACATTGCAACCAATCCTTTGTCAACACCCGAATTATTCTTAGTTTTCATTTTCTCGGCCATAAGGCGCCTGTTTATTAGTAGTTTTCATAACGTGCGAATCACTGACTGACGGTAGTCGCTCCCCCGGTCATCCGACTTTTGTTCTCATCAACTTCTCTGATCTGAAAGGGCTATTCATACCAGCCCAGGGCAACGCCCCAGGTTTAGAGCCACCCGTATCAGAGCACCGAGGTTCTTATCAGACCGACGGAATTGCCCTGCCCATCTCCAGACATTACCAAACATTCTCTTGTGCAACTGCTTGATGAACTGCTCATTAAAAATATTCGTTGGTTTTGTTTTGTCTATCCAAGCCATCGCCTCAACGATGTTGTCTTGTTCCCATCGATTCAGTTCGCCATGCGTCGTTATGTGGGTGAGCAGAAAGCCTTCCGCCTCATCCGGATCAATAGGTGTCGCTCCCTCGGGATATTTGAAATCAATCATGATTTGTTCCACAAATTGGAAGGGTGCGTTCGTATGAGTTCATCAACCAGGTCGGATAAGGCCTGCTCATTCTCTTTTCTGCTGAGTGCTTGATTCTCCAAGCTCATGGTCTGAGAAGCCTGGGCAAGTCGCTGGACCGCAACTTTTTTCGCCTGACGGACAACAGTCTCTTCCAAACTTTTGCGTGGCACGAATCCATAGACAAATACACAATCGAGACACTCTGCGATCCGGCGCATGGTTTTGATGGTGACCGAGCCAGCCATTTCTTCTTTCTCGATACGCGCCACAGCTTGCTGAGCGACACCGAGTCGATTGCCCAATTGCCTGGCAGTCATCCCCAATGCATCACGGATAGCCCGAATCCAACCTTTCGGAGGTGCCATGACGCCAAGTAGAGGGCTAAGACGTTGGAGCGAAACATCAAGTTGCTCTCTAATCAGTTTCTTCTTTTTCATAGGCTCACTTCTTTGAATTCGGATAGCTGTACATTCTGACCAATGAAAAATAGAACAACATATATGTTGTACAGGATGCTGAGTATTACAATATTTATATTGTGATATTCCGCCTTCATATCAGGCACCGAACACTGAAATCAGCATCGAGTGTAACAAGTCAGCTGGATTTCCCCGTTCAGCGGTTTGTTACCCATATTGTTTAATGCTGACGGATTTACTCGGTAAATCCTTTTTCCGTCATTGCCGCAGCTTTCCTAAATAGAGCCATGCCCGTTTTCATTTTCCGCAATCCCATTTTTCGGTAGAATTCTTCTTTTCCCGGTGACGCATATAAAATGACATTACATCCCGACAACCGTTCCAGAATCTTCTCCATGATGACCGTTCCGATGCCTTTCCCCTGGAATTCAGGGACGACGGCTACATCATAGACGGCTGCCTGATAAGCGCCATCAGAAATCGCCCGACCAAAGCCGATCAGCCGGGTAGCATGATAGACAAACACAGTCGTATGGCTGGCTTCAAACGCTCTTCTGTGGACATCCGGCTCCTCATACGCCATCCCAACACGTTTCAGCGTTTCCGAAACCGTCTTCCAGTCTGCGCCCGAACACTCGAACCTGATGTCTATTTCCAATTATTTATAATCCTAGTTAAAGCACCATCTTTTATCATGTCAGATATTATCTTATCGACTTTATCTATATCATTTTTAAAGGATGATTTTTTTGAAATACACAATTTAAATTCAGTTGTTTCTAAAATAATAGGCAATTCGACTATTTCATTGCTTAACCCTAGAATTCGCATATTGTAATTAACAATGGTTGAATCTTCTATAAAGATATCGCCTCTTTTAGCCGCAAGTTTTTTTAAGACACTATCTATGGTAGGGGAATAATCAGGTGATATAACGGTTTCTTCAACTAAACGTTTTTTTCCCCAACCGTTTCCAAGGTAATCAAGTACTTTAAATTGTCTCAAATCCTCAAAATTTTTGATATTTCTCAATAGTTCAATCTTAGGATTATTAGAATATGTAAAAATAACTTTCTGCATTACAATAAAGGGTTTCTCGCCAACTTCAGTGTATTTTAACCTTTCTGACGTCGGCGTTGTAATATAGGCATCTTCTTTACCATTATGAACTTGTAGCTGTGCCCGTTTCCATGGATATTCAGTATATACGATTTTATAACCCAATCGGTTCCCCAATATTTCCTCGATCATATCAATAAAAACACCCTTGGTTTCCTGTGTGTCTTTATCATACCAGTGAAATGGTTTGTAATCGTCATGAGATAGCCTGAAAATTTTCTCAGCTGAATATCCGCGAATAGGTAAACAAAATACAAAGGCCATTATCACGATTAATAGGCTTTTGTTTTTTCCACAACCAACGGTTTTTTTTCTAAAATAAATATCGAAGCGTTTCACTGCCAGTGCCATTCTTCCTCATCCCATGAATGTGAAATGTTTTCATCCACCACAACAGCTTCGTCATCACCTTTTCCACCCATTATTTTAAAAGCGGCATCCCAGCCCTCTCGAGGAATTTTAACAGGTCGAATAATAATTTGATTTTCCTCATCATTCCAAGTATTTACAATGGACAATTCAGCTGAAAGCCGATAAGGAGGCGTGGTCGGTGATTTTTGGTTAATTGCCACTTTTTTGTGCCCAATTTTCAATTCTAATGTTTTCAATCCTTTCAAATTCCTTTTCATTATTGGTTACCAGGATTAGATCCCTGGATATTGCCTGTGATCCGATCAGCAAATCCATGTTCCCAATTATTTTCCCTTTCTTCTGTAAATCATTTCTTATTATCCCATATTCATGTGCATCATTCTGATTAAAGGAGATGGTTTTGAAAGGAAGAAGAAATCCCATAAGTGCTATTTTATTCTTTTCTTTTTGCAAGCTTTTTTCTATTCCGAATTCGAGTTCAGCGATTGTTATGGATGAAATACCAATATTCTCAATTCCTTCTTGCTCTACTCTATCAATAATTTTTTCATATTTCTTGTTCAGTAAATAGATACAGATATTGGTATCAAATAAAAAATTCATTGGTCAGGCATCCCTTTCCTGCGGAAGACCCGAATCCCTTTCAAAAGTTAAGTCATCTGAAAATTTGTTGAATGATTCTCTAAATGTTTTCCATACTTTATCCTTTGGGATAAGCATTACAACATCATCAATCTTTTTTATGTAAACATCGCTATCATTGAATCTGAATT
>CAYPQJ010000181.1:0-8638 GCA_964412835.1 uncultured Desulfobacteraceae bacterium
ACGCTCCTGGTACGCTTTTTTATTTTCTGGCCACAAAAAACCGGGTACCTGTCACCCGGCATCTCAAATCAGGGTATAAGGTTTATTGTTCATCCAGAGGATACCTTGCGCTCTTCCCCCAAAAAAATAAAGCGAGTCACTGGGCTGAAAATCGAGTTTAGGCTACCACTCCAAAAATAAGGCGGTTGATATCCAGGAACCGGGCAGGATCTCCGCCGCTCATCTGGCTTTGGAGATCCGGACAGGCTACCTCTCTTTTCCGTTTCGTGTATCCCTATTCCAATCATGCAGATCATCGGCAATTCGGCCAATGATTACCCCAAGCGCTTTAACTTCCCAAGCCGGCACTTCAACAACATTTTCATTGAAACCCATCATGAGCCCCCCGATCGCTGCAAGCTGGTTTGAAACGCTGTCAACTGTACGTGAAACAATCGCCTCTCCCATTGTTATTCCCCCTTCGTTGTTCAACGAACCCACTGCCATTTATTTTCACCAATGCGAAACGCTACTTTTGCAGGATACCGCCCACCGTTTATCACCCGTAATGCTACACCGCCGCGAGTGACCACCCTTCCCCGGGTGTCGGAAAGGGCCTTCAGTTCACGTACGCTCTCGCGAATCTCCCTTTTCCATTTCTCCCGCTGTCCGGGCCAATGCTTTACAAAAGAAGCGTACTTTTTAAGTGTGGATGCCGCTAAGGGCTTACCAAGCCGCCCCACCGGGTCTTGAAGCTTTTTTCTTTTTTGGGCCACGTCCTTGATTTCACGCCTGTAAGCCCGCAACATACTGTGAAGATGGGAACGCAGCATATTGACCGTAATATCATGCCTGATTTTGGTTGCAAGTTTTCCGGCATCGAGAAATACATCCGTAAGCGCTTCGACATTCATACCCTCTGATGCCCGGTTGATCCGATCAATGACATGCTCCAGGTACGGCCACAACTTTATCGCCTTTTGATTGACCACCGTTCCATCTTGACACTCCATCATGACACCACCCCCCTTACGCCTTCTTTAACGATCGAAATGAGTTCATCGTTGATATCCATGATTTTGTTGAGAGCGTTATGCTCCGGAAACATCCGTGAGGCTTCCGATAAGCCCGATGCAACGTTCAAAAGATCAGAAAGTGTAGCAAGATCAATGTACCGGGTGTTTTCCTGAACCTGGGCGGCCTGAAGGGTTTTAGGATCTCTTATAAAGCAGTCGACCGGGATTGTATTTTTTTCCATAACGAATCTCCTTGTGGTAAGGGTTGAAAGATCCGCCTTTTCCGATGCCAAACAAAAAAGGCGGGCTGCACGTGGTTAGAAGACCGGCCCACAAGGACACCGGCGAGCCCGAAGGCCCCCACGCGCAACCCGCCAGGGGACTCGTACGGACACAAAAAAAGCGCCGTACGAAATTAAGGCGCTTGCGCACCTTGTGAGTTGTTCCGGCTTCTAACCCGGGCCATGGATTTTGCCATGACGGGAATTATGATATTTCTCATGGGTGTTTCCGTCAAGGGTTTTTTTCATTGCCAAAGAGATTCATTTTCAATCCGGATGTTAATCAGCCATAGGAATTCCCTTTTTCCTCCATCAGGCTTGCCAGGATGGGGCAAGGTTGCGTGTTCTCTGGTTTCCCCTTGCCGTGGTATGGGGTTTCCTCATATTGGCCCTGGAAGGTGTAAAATTGGGAATGCCCAAAAAGGGGTGTTTTTGGGTGTCCGGAACCCACTACACTTTTTTGATAATCGGGGTTAAATTGACATAACTATCAGAAATCATTTAGATAATAGGACCTACGTCTGATAAGGAGCATTATGTAAACCTGGGGAACATACTGTTATCCTTGATGATTTTTTATGATTTCTCGTGAAAATTTTTGACACCACGTTTTTCGACGTTTTTGCGAAAAAGTGTCACAAACCGTCATTTTGAAAAACTACGGATCGACTATGGAAAATCATAACTTATGCCCATGCGGCATGTCAAACGGAAAAACCCCGGCCACCCAAACAACCAACCCAACACCCGGGTAGCCGCTTGAATTCATCACAACAACATGGGCTCCCCGCCCCCAGGGCCAGCGCCTGCGAACAGCTTTTCCACCAGCCGGTCAAACATAGGATAGCTTTCTCCCACAAGCATATCCAAACGGCGTTCCACGCCCCTTAAACGCCCCGCTATGGTTTTTTCCGTGTCCACCTCGCTTCGTTTTTGATCAATTGCAGCTTGCAACAATCTCCGCTCTTTCGGCCCGAAGGAAATAGCGCCGTCACTCAAAGATTCCGCTTCCACCAACCACGTCGCCTCAAGTGGTATCAGTCTTTCCCGTATGGCTACCCGGCGCTCGCTGGTTAACCGTGCCTTTGTTTCCAGCTCCTTAGACATACATGCTTTTGCTTCCTCTCGTACCGCTTCACGGCCTTCTTTCCTGATCGCGGCTATCTGACTGGAATGCACCATTATATCGGCGTTTAACGTATCCAGGAGAGCTTTGCGCGCTCGAAAAGCGGCCTCATTGACCTGGACACCGGAAAGGATGGATTCCACGAATGCAAAGCCATCTTGAAAAACCGCTTCACGCTGTTTCTTCAGGGTGACATTTTTGTGCATCAGTTCAGCGCATTCAATGGCCATGGCCTCGGATATCCTTTTCGATGGGGTCTCTTTCGCTTTTCCATTTTTCATCATGATATCTCCTCTCATGCAGAAATCTCCAAAATGATCTCTTCACCATCATGAAGGCGGGCTGTGATACCCAGATCTGAAAAGTGATCTATGTGGACCAATGCAAAAAGCCACCTTTTGTTATCGGTGAACAATTCAACCTGATCCGGATCTATCTTATGCTGCCTTGCGATTATCACCATGTTTCCGGCCCCTATTTCCATTCATCCTGCGCTCATGTAACTTTGACGCATACAAACCCATTGCCTTCCGTAGAGAATGGGCCACCTGGGCCATTCTGTGAGCCCACCACCCGATTTTCCATATTCAGCTAAACTCTTTCCCATGAAAAAGTAGCCTGAAAGGAATCCGGCCTATTTATTATGCACACCAAATTGATATGATCCCGGATCCCTTGATCCTCCCTTCCTGGCGCTCAGAAAGCCCGGTTTCCTATTTCCTCGCCGAATAGATTCCGAATTGATTTCCAATACCTGTACGGCGTCCGGACCCAAAAAGAAACACACCCGCCAGACCCTTGGCAATACTCCTTTGAATGACGTGGATGTCCGCAGTAGCCTGCCCGGGCTGGCTGAATTCTCGAAAGGCAATCAGGTACCCACCAAAAACAACATTCACAGTTGTATTTCTGGTCAATCGACATGCGATCCCATTTTGAAAACCACTGTAGGCGTTTGGCTGCCCGGCGCTTTTCTTCCTGGCGTCTTTTTGTCACGTTGTTCACGGCTTTTCCTCCTAGGGGATGATACAAGCAGACGATTGAAAATCAACCCTCCCAAGACAATTTTTTCCATGACTTCAAAAAGTTACATAGGAAGTGCTGTTGTTTTTGGGAGCATTTTCGCTTTTTTTATAAGTTTCCTCTCGTTTTTCATAGTAGTGGCCTTACACCTCACTATTATATACATATATCTCTATATTATATATTTTTTTTATTAATATAGTAATAGACTATACGATCATCCCGGAATAATATTAACATCCTGTTATCATTAATTATTTTAAATTTCAAAAGAAACGATCCCCCTGTTTTGGGTCCCCATGAGGTTCCTTTCGACCCCCGTTAGGCTTTCAGAAGCCGCAAACCCCTATACCTTATTTTATTTGACTTGATTCTTTTGAACCTTGCGCCCAGAAGCCGACCAAACTTCTTTTGGCTCATGGTTTTCTTGCTTACATTTGCCACCCACCACGTTTTGAAGGCATCATAAAGTTCCGCCGCCCCCTCTGATTCCTCCGTATCCATCAAACAGTATTCATCAAGAAAATCCTGTAGCAAATCCTCAGACCTGCGATATTCTTCGGTGGCCGCTCGCACCTTCTCAGGGGGGCAAAGGCCATCCCGCTGCCACCGCAAACAACCACGTATCAGCCAAGCCAAGATACCAGGTGCTTCCGCCTTCAATTTTTCTGAAATGTGCTTATCAGCCCGCCGCTCATTGGGTGCCTTTGGTTCGCGATCAACGAAAGAAAATTCAAATGGTATCAGGTGGATACGGCTCCAGAATGCAAAGTCATGCATTGGCGCGTCTGGCTTACTATTGGCCATCAAAATCAGGCTGTGGGTGGGCTGAAATCGTGTATTCCGTTTATCATGCGGTGCCCGCCCAATTAATGTGTCGCCGCCTGAAAACCATTTCACCCGAGCTGCAGAGAACCTTCGGCCTTCCTCAATCTCAGAGGCAAACGCGATCCTGAGCCCGCGCAAATCCATAATATCCGGTGATGGTGCGGCACTCGAATGAAACCGGCCCTGACTCAGTAACATCTCAGATTGCACCGGGCCAGCCAGATCACCGGCGACACGCCCAATCTCCTCAACGATTG
This sequence comes from uncultured Desulfobacteraceae bacterium, assembly GCA_964412835.1. Lineage (GTDB taxonomy): Bacteria > Desulfobacterota > DSM-4660 > Desulfatiglandales > Desulfatiglandaceae > NaphS2. Next base: position 4,511 of record CAYPQJ010000181.1, read on the forward strand.
TGGTTTTGCCGTTCCGGCCTTGGCCGATGAGAAAAGGAAGAACGGGTTCACTGGATTTCCCGGTAAGGCAATACCCAAAGAGCCCCTGTAAATATTCGATCATCAATTGATCTTCAAAGATATCCCACAGTACCCGCTCCCAGATCGGCGCCGGCGTTCCAATACCTTCCCACATTACTGGGCTGCTTTTTGTTAAAAAATCTTCCGGAAGGCCGTCTCTCATCTCCCCGGTCTGGAGGTCAATGACCCCATTTGCACATGCCAACAGCCAAGGGTTCTGGTCAAATTGATCCCCGGAAACCTCAAGGGATTTCAGATGGTTTGAATGTGCGCACCTCAGGCAGATTTGCCGCCCGCGCTCGGTACGAAGTTTTGAAGCTGTTTTGTTGCAGATGCTCCGGAGGGCCTGGAGATTTTCAACACTGGCTTGATTATTTTTCTTTTGTGCCGATTGAATTTGAGACGACAGTTCAACGGCTTCACCGACATACCATAGTGCGACATTTTCAACGGCTTTGATTGCGCCGTCAAAAATATCAAGTTTCCAATAATGACCGGCCCATGACCACCATTCTCGCGAGTCTTTATTGAAAACGAACTGGCCTTCATGAAGCCGTGCAAACACGATACCCGCACCAACCTCACCCGCACGAATGCAGTAGGCGTCCAGATCTGACTCTGTTTTTTTATCTTGCCCCCGCGAGTCCGCTCGTTTGGTTTGAGAACTGGCCCGCTCTTTTTCAACGCGATTCTTGACCATCGTTTCCATGTCTTCAGTCATAACACACCGTTATCTATTCCGTTTTTCCATTCCATGGGCTATCTGAAAAATTCGTGAGTATCGAGCTTCTCTGTGCCGTATAGATAGAAGTGACAGTGAGGACCCGCTCTTTTTTGGAGGGAATCCGCATCCTGGATATTGGTCTAGCTAAGGAGTTTTAGGAGGGAAAGGAGTCTGTATGAATATCTGAAATCAGAATTTGAGATTACAAACTGCAAACTCAATCCGTTCCACAACCTTTCCGATTTTCGCCCGGGACTCGCAATGGTCCAACTCCCAATTCCAATTAACTGTTGGCGCGAGCGCGCATCCACTTGGCCAGCGATCTAACCGGATAACCAACTTTTCTTTGCAGCTTAACTCTCTCAGGTCCCAGGCCAAGGCTGTCTAAATTAGCAATATATTTGGAGCTGATCATACCACCAGAGAACGCTTCAATCTGCGTCCGTGCCACAACCGCACTCGGCCACTTCATCGCCATTTCTTCGAAAACATCACATGAACTTTTCATTGTTGACCTCCATGGTCTATTTAGTTTCATTTAGGAACCATGGTAAACCCAAGAATAGGGTAGGTCAATACCATAACACGTTGGAATGTTTATCATATCCTGATATGATCAAAATCGGGTGTTCATATCCAGATATGACACATGTTCATATCTGGATATGACAAACATTTTTTTTGCAAAAAAAAATCCGATATCCCTTTTTTGGGAATACCGGATTAATCAGAGAGGAGAACAGAGGTTACTTTTTCAGTTTTTTGTCCAGACCATCTGCCTCTAAGACGCGCTTGATCGTTGAAATTGATGGAACATATTCTTTGGGTTTCTTGTCTTTTTCTGCGAGTTCAGACAGGGCTTTCTTAATTCCAACTGCCATAGGATGCATCCTTGGATGGTCCAACCTGTAAAACAAGTCAATTATGACCTGATTACTGTACCTGTCTTTCTTAGGCATACTAGCAGCTTTTTTTTTCTGATCGTTCAGAAATTGCCCCTCGCATTTCATCTTTCCGATAAACTTACCAGCCTGAAACAGAGCCTTATTCACTGCAAAATCAAGGATAGGCCCATCATTTTTTTCTAAGACACAAAGAATAAACAAAATGGTAAAGAATTCCGTATCAAATACTTGTAAATCATCACTGAATTCAAAATTCGGGTTTAGATAAACTTCATAATCTTTCAGGAAACGAGTGCGGGCAGCTTTACCATTAACAATTTCAACAAAAGATTCAAATCCGTCATAGGTAGTTCTGCAAGCCTCAAGAAAATGCTCCCTTATAAAATTCCCCTTAAGTTCAGTCATTTCTTTAAAACATTTGACATATTCCGAAAAACACGCCCCTTTGAGGTTGTCACGGATTTCTAAGAGTTGTGTCCGGTCTGGTAGATTTGGTTCATCTTTTCTAAGGTCTTCAATTGCATTTAAAATTCGCGGTAATTCTTCATGATCATGCTTAACCGTGATTTCATAAGAGCGCAACAAAGTACAGAATTCCGTATTAACGCGCCACACAAGATCCAGTTTTTCCTTATTGCAAATCCTCTTAACATCCTCATCCATTGGGCATCCCTCATGCCCCTGTTTGGATATTCCGGGGAAGGCGAGACAGGGAATCCCGCTTTTCGGGAGCTACCCTATCCCCGGAAACTGCAACTTATTATTTCCCGTTCGCCTCCAATGGGACCACATCCGCCTTATCGGATTTCTCTTTCGTGGCTTTTTCCATCCTACTGACTGCCGATTGTAGAGATTCATTTCTTACGTGGCTATATCTTTCAGTCATTGAAAGAGTAGAATGGCCCATAAGTTCTTTGACCACATATAGATCCGTTCCGTTCTCCACAAGCCTACTTGCGAAAGTATGGCGGAGACTGTGGAACGTGGCCTTGTTTTTTCTGTCCGTGATCCCATCATTTAATCCAAGGGTATTAATCACCCTCTCTGAGGTACTTGATATCTGTCCTATCTTTTCCCCCGTCCTTGATGGAAACACAAGCCCTTGACCCTCTGGTAAAGCCTGGAACATCTCCTTGATTCGTTCCGTCATAAAGGCTGTCCGGTTCTTGCCGTTTTTCCCGGCAACCATGAATTGACCGATATCAATATGGACGTCCTCCCATGTAAGAGAAAATATTTCTCCCGCCCTCACCCCAGTATCAAGAGACAGCAAAGCCATATCATGTATTTGCGGACTGATCTCTTTGAATTTCGTCAACAACTTATCCGTTTCTTCATAGGTGAGAAATCTCATCCGCCGATTATCGAAACGCACCGCCTTTACGGATCGCCCCGGCCAATCACCTGAAACAATGCCGTTGTTCCGGGCCTGGTTCCAAACCTGGCGGGCCAAGGCCAAAACAGCTTGAATGGTTCGGGGTGCTTTCTCCTTTATCACCATGGCCCGCTTGACTTTCTCCATGTGCAAGGGCCTCAAGTCTATCAACCGGATTCGGCCAATGTTTGGCTTCAACCACACCCTGAAATATGAGCCCTCCTGTTTCCAAGTATTGTGCTTCTTGGAAATCTCCGCCGCCGGATAATATGTCACTGTGAAATATTCCCCGAATGTAAGTGCCCGTTTCTCTTCCTCATGCTTTACAAACTCTTCCGCTTTGCGTTTGGCCTCGGCTTCCTCCCTCTCTTTCTTTATTGTTGTAGGCCCCGATCCCTTGCGCGCGTTTGCCTTCAATCTAGCAAGCTCACCCTGGCAATGCTCCATGAAGGATTTCTTTGGTCCCTTTTCGCCCGCCGCTTTCATCCTGGACATTTCCCCGGCCACCCATTCGGACTCCCAGCCAAAGGAAACGCTCGTTTCTTTTTTGTTGATTTTGTAACGGCCCCTGAAGTACCGATCAAAACGAACACCATGTTTTCTTGTTGGATGGTTCCGGCACTCAAGCCCTTTTCCGATTCTTTGCCATTCCATCTTTCCCATGGTTCGCTCTCCTGTGAAAGTTTGGTACGCTCCTGGTACGCTTTTTTTGGTGAAACCCAAGGCTATTAAAGGAGACTCTAGGAAGGTATCTTAAAGTTAAGCTTTTGATATGTCAAGTGGATTGTGATATTTTGGGAAACCACGGGAAGTGATAAAAAAAAGACTCTTAATCAATTGGTCGGAGGTTCGAACCCTCTCAGGCCTACCAGAAAAATCAAGCACTTGCGGCATTTCGCTGAAAGTGCTTTTTTCGTTTAAGACCATTTTGGGTCAAAATTAGGTCAAAAAAACTTTTCCTGACCACCAAAAACATTTTCTAAACCCTATACTAAAAATACTAAAAAAGGCCACCCGATACCGGGAAAGCGGTTTTCTGATCCATGCTGTGGTAAGGGGTTGAT
>CAYPQJ010000182.1:0-8631 GCA_964412835.1 uncultured Desulfobacteraceae bacterium
GAACGGATAAGCGACCCTCTCAGAAGGTCTGAAAGATGCAGTCTTTCCGCATAGCGGTTCCGACTGAAATAATTGTTTTCAATTTTATTCATAACCGACTTATTTTACATGCATTAATAAATATACCGCAATGACAAGTGTAATAGCGGCTTATAAACGATAAGTTATCCTTCCTTTTCGGTCTTTCTTGGCACTTTACGAGGAAGTCGGAACCGGATCTTCAAATACCGGCCATCGAAATCATCAGGTTCCTCAATCACTTTATCACCTGGTAACATGTGGTCCTTCATCACACGCATGCAGACAAGCATCTTATTGCTATCAGCTAGTAGGCCTTCGACCCTGCTATATAGATAAGCGGTTTGAAACTCAACTGATCTTCCGCCAGTCTTCTCTGCTAAAGTAAGGTAATCGGACAGCTCTTTAGAGAATGTCTGATATAAGCGAATCAAGTCATCATCAAGTGCATCATTCACAGGACCGGGTTCCATAAGCGAATTTGTCTTTGTTATCGGCAACACAAAGGTGAGGGGCCGGGCGGTTTTCGTGAGAGGACACTTGCGGGCTGCCATGAATTTGGCAGGCGTAAAACACTACAAAAGCCGCACAAAATAGCCCGGTCGCCTCCACCGACTGGTTCGGCATCATCCTTCAGCTTATCCATGCAAGGTTTCAGCATCGCAGACCCGCGAGTCGCCCTGCAACGACTGCAATACGGTCGCGCTTGCCCACCTCAAAGCCATACTGACGGCTCAATCGCTCATACTCGGCGTCCTTGAGGGGGAAATCTGAGAAACAGCTCTCGTCGGTGACAAGGGCTTCTGGGTAGCCGATATCATGCAATATCCAGTCGACCTGCTGCCGATGATCACCGATCTTTTCTTGTGGCGCGATCTCCACTCGTCCCTCGCGAGCGGCTTTACGCATACGCGCCGCCGTTACCTCATCTACAGGTTTGCCTTTCACGAGAGTATTTCCTTTCTTACGGTATGGTCAAGGCATGCGAAGTGCCTGTCTTCCTGTCTCATGACGGTTATCTATACCATGCCATGCCGAACGATGAGCTCACCAGCACCTCCACCGGCCCCCGATAGAAGCCCCATGACTGTCAGCCGTCTGTGGAGCGTTGGGTTCGCCGCCGCCATATGTCAGACCAAAACGCCGTTTTTAGCGTAGTCAGTAATCAGAGATTTTTTTGATTTCCATTCATCGGGAGTAAATGCCGATGCTTCGATGGGTGCAAAAACCTCATAAATGGCATCGCTCAAGATGTTGATACGCTCCCAGTAGCTCTTATCCGCAAAGTTTGAGGAAATGACAACCAGGTCGATATCACTGTCCTCGCGAGCGCTACCCTCGGCGTGGGAGCCAAACAAAATGAGCTGATCGACATGAATATTGATGGCTTCCAATGCTCTTTTGAATTCTCTGACGGTATTTAAAACTGCCTTTTGACCCATTTCAATACATCCTTGCTCTTTTCAATCATTTCTTCTGTAATTTCCTTTGTATAGGCGGCCTGTATCTTCGAAAGATCATCAGGGTGGCGCGTGGCCACGCTCGCAGTATTCAGCTTCGTGATGAATTTCAGCAGGTCTTGATTGGGCTTCTTTTCAATTTTTTTCAGGAAATAGATGAGATTATGGGTTTTTGGGGGAACTTCAGCCAATTCTTTTGAGTACAAACCTTTCAAAGACTTTTCGATGGACAAGTGACACATGAAGACAGCATACAAGTAGCGGCCACTGGTGAACATGGCATCAGCCGTATCCATATCGTAGTCCGCTTGTTTGAGCCATTCGTCGTGCTTTTCACTCATGGGATATCCCTTTTGCTGCAGGAGATATTGCCTTTTCGTCGGATTTTAAGACCGTTATTCAGGTGGTGAGCAAGGTAGGGCAATTAAATCCTTCATGATTCTTTCCTGTTGTCTTATTAAATGCAACAAAATTGTTTGCTCAGCGCACCTTAATAACCTGGAACTCTGTGCATCCACCTTACTGACCTGGGTTATAGTGTCTTTTTGCTCTTGCCGTTGATTATTTTGAATAACGCTCTTTTTGCCCCTAAAAAGTTCAATATAGGACCTAAATAAGGCTGTTTTCACATTTTTGCTTTAGTAGTTTTAAATAGTTATCGTGGCCCGACCCCATCCCACATTGTTCATAAATGCGGACATGAAACCGGCGACCACCATCACGATCATCACCAGCAGTGTATCACTGCCGCCGGCCAGTTTCACCACCCGGCTGCCGATGATGTTTCCCACACCGGTACGCGTCAGCCCTCCGCTCAGAATGAAGACCGCCCAGACGGTTATCACCGCCGGGTTGCTGAACCCTTTCAGGGCATCAACCGGTGTTACCAGATCGGTAACCGCCAGACTCCCCAGGACCAGGAGCGCCACGACCTCCATGGGCATCCATTCGGTCACCAGAAAAAAAACCGCAGCAGCCAGGATGAACAGCACCAGTGCAATTTCCAGGGTCATAAAGTCAACTCCCCCATAATGCCCGCCCATAAACAGGGTTTTTCAGGTGCGCCAAAAATGCTTTGATCCGGTCCGATCCGGAGCCGGGGTGTATCTGCAGCAAGCGAATCTCTACTGGGTTTCCGTTTGGGTGATTCCGCCATCGATTTCGGGCGCAATCGGCGTATGTCGTATGATGAAGTCAGCCAGCACATCGGTAGTCACCATGCTTGTCGGGATTTTTTCGAGTGCCTCATTCAGGAAGGGATACTGTCCATCCCCGCCATCTGAAGTGTAGGCGTTCACCAGTACCCGGTATGTTTCAGCAGGGTCCAGCTTGACCCAGGAATTGTCCCGGAAAACCGATACATCCAAAACCCTTGAGCCCTCATTAATCATTTGCTCCAGTTCTTTGCCCGAATAACGACCGCAAAAGCATGGTTTTTCTAAATCAAGGGTCATTCGAAGTCCCCCCACCTGCATAAAACCACCCGTGGGCGACCGGTTGTCTTCCTGGCACCCGTCTCCTTCCATGCGAACGGCCGATGCTGAAATTTCAAGCACCTGCTGAATGTCGGCGCCCGTCATTTCGACCACAATGATCCTGCCCTGGAACGGCAACATCTCATTTACGGTCAGATAGGTCAAAGAACCCGCCGGATAAACCCGGTTACCCCTGATTGAACCGCTGTTGACCAGGGATATATCCGCCTCGGGAAACCGCTCTTTCCAGCTGTCGGCCACCAGGTCTCCCAGGTTGGTTTCGCCCCGGCGCAGCCATTCCTCTCGGGCATCCAGATCAACCCGGGACTCCCCTATTTTCTGACTGAGCCCTTGTTCATATGCGGCCATGTAGGTTTCCATCAGGTTCCGGATTTCGGGATCGGAACCCACCGCTGAATCCATCAGAATCCTTTTCCAGGATGGATTTTGAATCTGCCCGTCCTGAAAGGTGAAATCAAGTACCGCAAGGTATTCACCGCCTGAACCCTCCTGGACGATGAGGGTGTTTTCGACGGTCTCATAAAGGGGCTCGCGATCGTAGCCGTCAATGATGATGTCAATACCGTCAACTTCCAGGGCCAATTTCCTGACCCAGGTCAGGCCGATATGGCTCAGACCGATAACGATATTGCATGCCTGAAGCTTCAGTTCGGCCACCAGACGCTCTGCAATGGGTATAATATCCGGATCCACCTGAACACCGCCACCCGTTGGATTGCACAGCAATGCAAAATTGGGCGCGGTGAGGCCGAAAATACCGACCCGAATACCGGCGATATCCTTGATGACGTAGGGAAGAATCCTGGCTGAGACGGCCCCGTCGCTGACTTCCAGATTACCGGATATGACATCAAATGGAGCAAACTGAAGGGCATTGCCGTAAACCGCTGCGCCATAGTCAAACTCGTGCGTGCCGGGTGTTACAACATCATAACCGGCCAGTTCCATGCCCTGCATTTCGGGTTCTCCTTCAAACATATAATAGAAAGAACCCAATACATCGTTGCCTGCGGAGAGCAGCAAAGCGCCGTCAACCATACTGCGAACTTCTTTTGCCGCAGCCGCAATGCGCGCAAGCCCACCGAGCGACAGGGTTTCTCCATCCCGTGAAACGTCCTGGGGAACGATCCGGCTTTCCAAATCGCCGGTCACCATTACCGCAATTTGCGACGTAGTTTTCTGACTGGTATCATTATCCGAACAGCCTGAAAACGCACCTGCCACCCAACAAATCAAGAAAAAACAAAGTCTTTTCATCCATAAACGCTTCACGATTAAATCCTCCTCATGACAATTCTCTAATGTTATCTCTCCCAGCTTAAATCAACATAATAGGGAAAATGATCCGACGCATACCGGCCCTCAAAATGGTCATGCACCATTTGCGCATCCACCGGATACGGTGGTGTGGTCGTCAAAATCCAGTCAATGCGACTTTTCTTCGGCTCTCCCGTAAAGGCGTGGTGGGTGAAGCTTTTTTTCCCTTCGGCATGACCCAGCGTTTCCCAGGTGTCCGAAAGCCCCGTTTGGCTGTTTGCCAGAGCTGCATGGGCATCCGATTTCGGTACGTCATTAAAATCCCCCATGAGAATTGCCGGGGCGGTACTCTCTTGAATCCATCGTGCGATGATTTCAGCCTGTTTCAGGCGGGCCGTCCGGCCCATGTGATCCAGATGGGTGACGGCCGCAGAAAAAACCTGCCCGGATTCCAGAAATTCCACTGTAGCAGTGCTCAGCATGCGGGGAAAAGCGCTGTCCCAGTTCTTACTGCGATGGATTTGGGGGGTTTTGGAGAGCCAGAATTCCTCGCCTTCCATGATTCGAAAACGGTTCTTTTGAAAAAACAGGGTGGGGTACTGGCAGGTGTCGTCCAACACGCGTGAAGGCGCGTGCATGCCATAGCCGGAAAGACGCTCTTCAAGATAATCCAGCTGGGACAAACGCCCTTCCTGGGTTCCCAGGATATCCGGCGAATACTGCTCAATCAATTTCACCACCAAATGACGTCGGTAATTCCAGGCATTGCTCCCATCCTGGTCGTTTTCAAAACGGAGGTTAAAGGTCATCACACGCATGGTTTTTATCCCCCTCCCTATTGGTGGATGCGTATTTCCTTACCGCTCATTTGTCAATCTAAAGGTCCCGGCCAAAAAGAGACCTCGATTTTTTCTCCACAGATATAGCGCAAACCCACGGATTCATCAAGCGTTGGATGTGCACAGTTTTTGCATTTTTATGGGGATTGTCTTATACTCCGGCGGCAAAAAGCGGCTATCAAACACATTATGAGACCTTTGAAACATGAATCCACCCTCCTCCAAATGGAGAACCCAACTCTACCCTGCCACAGCGATGCTTTCGGGTCTTATCCTGGCACAGATCATCGCCACCGTTCACGTCTATTTCTCCAACCGATCGCTTTACCATACCCTCACGGCGATTCACGGGGCCGGATATCTGACGGTTCCCAATCAACAGACCATGGGCCGTCTTCAAGAACTGACCACCGCCCTCTGTGGCGGGATTTTCTTCACCCTGAGTGTGGGAACAGGCATCTGTCTGCTGTCATTTTCCGCGGCCTGGTTATGGGACCGTGTTTTCTTTCGGAAAACCGTTTTCCTGGTTTTAATGCTCCTTTTGTGGGCAGGACTTACGGCGGGTGTCAACCTCAGAGGATTTTCACCTTTTACGAGCCTCTATTTTTTTGTGATCCCCCCGGTGGTATTTGCCGGCACCCTCAAATGGGTGCCCCATGGAAACAGAAAACGACCTTGGCGCATGGGATTGTTGCATGTAATCCTGATTATGATACTGGGGCTTCTGTGGGCACCCCAGATGAAAAAAGACCTCTTTCACGATATTCGGGATCTTTTGTTAGTTTCCAACCCGCCGGGCGAAAGAATTGTCGATTTCTACTACCGGTACACCCTGTACCCGGCCGAAGTCCTTAAATCCCTGGACCGGAAGCTTCTCAAAACCTGTACCCTCAATACCATTCCGGACGGTCCATTCAAAAGCGAATTGCAAAAAAACCTGTCCGCCCATGACTGGATTGAAACCGAAAACCTCGAAGGGGTTGATCTTGTCTTAACCGGTTCAGGCAACGAACTTTTACTGAACGACGGAAACGGTACGGTTCTGAAGATTCCAAAAGAAGATTTCCTGGCCCATCCGACAGCCAATCTGAAGCGTTTTTCATCCACGGCAGACAGGCATGTATTTTTCCGTCAATTCACCTTTTATTCTCTGCTGATGGGTTTTCCGGTAACCCTGTACATCTTTTTTTATTCCCTCGTATTTTTGATACTCGGCAGGTGGATTAAACCGGGGATCGCTTCACCGGCATCGGCAGGCCTCTGCTTTTCAGCAGGTCTCCTCATGCTCATGCCGCTCTGGCAAAACAGTGGACAGGAACCGGCCAGGGAGCTCCGCGTCTCAGGGAGCAATGAAACCTATGAAGACATTGTGAACCTTCTGGAGGACCCCTCCCCTTCTGTGGTTTCCGCGGCTTTATCTGCACTGGGTCGGAGAGGAGAAAAAAGGGCCGTACCCAAGATCCTGCGGCTTATCAAAGCCTCGGACCACTGGTACGTGCAGTGGTATGCTTATAAGGCACTGAAAGCCCTGGGATGGCAGCAGAAAAAGCGAGGACCCTGAGAAGGGAAGGATCTGTGTTTACGCACGATGAATCCATTTGCCTCAATACAAACTACATTCTGGCAATGAGGCTCGCGGGGGCCATCTTCATCAGACGTCCCACCATATTCCACGGAAATACCGGTACGGTTGAAGATTTGACTTTTTTCTCTATCAATTGAGCGATGATGGCCGCCCCTTTTTCAACGGATATCAAAAACGGCCTTCTTTTGAGCATTTGGTTGAGCGGTGTATCGATATACCCTGGATAAAGTACCGTCACATGGATATTCTTTTTGAGCAGTTCAATCCTCACCGTTTCCAGATAAACAGCAAACCCCGCTTTCGACGCACTGTAGGCGGAATTCTTCGGCATTCCTCGAAATGCGGCCACCGAGCTGGTTCCCACAATATGGCCCTTGCCTTTCTCCAAAAAGTAGGCAGCCGCCGCATCCACGGTGGCCATGGCGCCGATCAGGTTCACCTCAATGGTGCGACGCATTTTATCAAAATTTCCCCGCCCTACCCTTTCGCCCAGGCCGATTCCCGCATTGGCAAAAACAATATCGAGGCCGCCCAGCGCAGGGGCCATTTCATTGACCGCCCTAAACACGTCATCATAATCGGTCACATCCAATGGCCGAACGGCCACAATCGGCGGATTATGGGCGGATATAATCTCATCTCTAATTTGCTCCAGCCGATCCGCTGACCGGGCTGCCAATGCCAGCGAATAGCCTCTTTTCGCCAATTCAAATGACAGGGCCTTTCCAATTCCTGAAGATGCACCGGTGATCATAATGGATGAAGGCATATCAGACTCCTGTAAACGATGGGCAACGGCAAGTCCTTTTTTATCATTTCCAGTTACCCTGACCGTTTTTCCGGCGAATAAAAGGCAGCATGGATGGAACAGCGTCTTTACCGATATAAGAAACCAGGATACGATGCCAGACAGGCGTTTCCATGACCTCCAGAATCGCTTTGTTTAAAGGCCTTCGGAGTGGGCTGTCCGGTGGCAGCGGCAAGGCCAAAAATTTCGGGTGAAACGTGTGGGGCAGGACCGTAAGTTCATCCTTGTAATCTTCATGAACGAGATACTGCAACGTTGAAAAGTCATAAACAACAGCATCAATCTTTTGTTGGGAAAGTGCCTGCAAAGCGGCATGCACCGTCTCAAAAGACTGATGCACGATACCCTGCTTTTCAAGATAGAGGGCACTCCTTGACGGAGGGGCAAGGCAACCCACCCTGACATGATGCAAATCCTCCAGATCATACCGTGCCTTTTTAAGCTGAATGGTGGTCAGGGAAGACGTTATGCTTGCAGTGAAGGAAGTCAACAGGATAATGGAAATAAACATCCAGATGCATACCACAAGTCGACCCATTTTTGTTCGAGGGACGTTTTCACCGTAACCCACGGTTGTCATGGTTTCAGATGACAGCAAAAATGCATTCCCGATACCCCTGAAGAACCCTGAACCATTTTTTTCACTAATTTTTCTTCTTTCACAAAGCCAGAACAGCACGGATACAAAAAGCAGAATGGCCGTCAGAATCAGCACCAGCTTCAAAAGATAGGATGAAAATACGCCTTTTATAAAGGCCATCCACGCATGGATGCCCTTTGGTTTCACGGTTGCAACCCCGAACGAACTGAAATAGTAAGGCACCGTGAAGTCAACTTTTTCTTCACGTTTTTCAGTAATCCCAAAAGCGGTCGCCGCCACATCGATTTCACCTGTCAGGAGGGCCGGGATAATCTGATCTAATGGCAGTAATTTTATCTCATAGGACCAACCGAGGCGTGATGCAGCAAAGTGCCAGATAGCCCAACTGATACCATGCCACTGACCCTCTTCGGTTCGTAAGGCGAAAGGCGGGATCGGGTCGATGCCCACAACCAGTGTTTTTCCATTTACCGGTGCAGTGTCCCGCACCACATCAGATGCTGCAAAACCTGATGACGGAAACCAAAAAAAGACAATCAATAAGAATACATAAGAAACGATTGTTTT
>CAYPQJ010000183.1:0-8593 GCA_964412835.1 uncultured Desulfobacteraceae bacterium
CTTGAAAATGAAAGCACCATCATTGAGGAAGGCGGACTATGGCTTCTGATATCCTTCAAACCCTGAATCCATTTACTCACAAGGTCTATCCATCGCCGATAAAGCATCTTCAACGGAGTATTTTTTAATGTTTCCGCCAAGACGAAAAGGAATTTTTCCAGAACGTACCAAAGACCATTTTGTCAGACTGGTCAGCGTTATTTCCCTGTTGGCAGCACTGATTATTCATTCCGGTTGCGCAATCACACCGGACCGGTTCTATATCCCGAAGGGGATTCCCATTGACGTCGGGACGGTTTTGAATCCAACCTTCAAAGTGGAGGGATTTGTCGATATTGAAAATGCACAGCGAAACGATGACTGGGTTCAAATCGGTACCGAAACCCACGACTGGCTGGCGAATCTGAACCGTTGGACGGATACGGCCATAAACCTGCTGAAAACGGAGCTGAACAAACGGGGTAGAGTGGCCACCGTGAATGCGCCCACCGTTTTCGAACTGATCCTTTGTAAAGACGGTGAAAACGGCATAAAAGGTTTCCTCTTTACGGATGTGAAAAAGGCGGGATGTCCCCTGGACACGGACCGGGACGGGGTGCCGGATCTGCTGGATCGATGTCCCGGAACCCCTTTGGATGTGCCGGTGAACGGCTTTGGTTGCCCGCTGGATACGGACGGTGACGGTTCACCCGATTACATGGATAATTGTCCGGGGGAACCCATGAAACAAAAAGGGGCCACAAGCGCCAAGATTCCCGTAAAAAAGAAAACCACCTCACAACCCGGACCATCTGTTTCGAAAAACTGTTCAGCGGAATCAAGCCGCTTTACAGTAGCGGGTCCTGTTCCGCCTGACACGGTGATTCAACTGATCAAGTTGCAGCTGCAGAAGAATCAAATGGTGCTGTCAGAAACGGCCCAGAACACCTTTACCTTCTCCGCCACCAATGAACAGTGGAAGGAGATCCGAGACCCTCTGGAATTGGAGTTGGGCAAAAGAGGCGTAAAACTTATGGACGGGCCGCCCCGGATTTTTCGGCTTTCAGTCACCCGGGTGGAGCTGTTCTGGACATTTCATGATGTAGGATGCAGTCTCAATATGGAAATTGAAACAGGCGATGATCGCCTGAAAAATTACAGGGTGTCCACCCTTTCCCCGGAGTTGTATGTCAGTTGCGATGAAGCGGTTTCTAAGGCCGTTGCCGGCATGTTCATGAAAGAAAGAATTATCGTAGACACCGATATCGACCTTGTGCCAGACATCAGGGATGAATGCCCCGAAACCCCCAAAGGCGTTACAGTGGACAAGGTGGGATGCCCCCTGGATACAGACCTGGATGGGGTGCCGGATTACCGGGACAAATGCCCCAACACACCGGAAGGCGTGGGGGTAAATGTCGAAGGCTGTCCTCTGGATACGGATGGCGACGGCGTATCCGACTACCGTGATGAATGTTCCGCAACACCGGAGGGCGTGGCGGTAGACAGACAGGGTTGCCCCCTTGATACGGATGAGGACGGGGTACCCGATCATATGGACGAGTGTCCGAACACGGAAAAAGGGGTGGCGGTCAACAGCAAGGGCTGCCGCAAAAACCCCAAGAACCGTTATGTCCTCATACCGGATCTGGATGGAAAGGTGGGACAGCTGGAGGTCTCCAGCGAAAAGGGCTCACAGGTGCTGGACAAGGCCTTTGAAGCCACCGGATTGAACCGCGCCGACGAGGTTCCCACCACCCCCAAAATCATGGATGAGGCAGAAGTGCGCAGGATCTTCAAGGACGCGTTGAATGCCCAGCCCACGCCCCCGGTTCACTTCCTCCTGTACTTTGTGACCGGGACCACTGAGCTGACCCGGGAATCCATGGATCAAATGCCTCAGGTCCTTAGAACCATTCAAGATCGAAACTCGGTTGACTTGACGGTTTCCGGTCACACGGACCGGGCGGGATCAAAGAGCTTTAACAACAGACTTTCCCTTGACCGCGCCGGAAAAGTGGCTGAATTTCTCATTTCAGAAGGCGTTGATCCCAACATCATTGAAATCACAAGCCATGGGGAAGGAAATCCCCTGGTCAAAACGCCCGATGGCGTGGCTGAACCGAAAAACCGGCGCGTGGAGGTCGTGATCAGATGATCATTCCAAAATCCGCAATCCGCAATTTTAAAGCTTCGGCGCCCATTTTCGAACCATTTCAAGGATTAGCTTCTTATTGATGGGCTTTATCATATAGTCGTCCATGCCGGCGCTCAGACACTTTTCCCGGTCTCCCTCCAATGCGTTGCCGGTCATGGCCACAATGGGAACCCTTTTGCCCGATGACTGAAGGCCCAGGGCTGCATGATCCACTCCCTCCGGTTTTGTGGCTTCAAATTCCCGGATCGCTTTTGTCCCTTCAAACCCGTTCATGCGGGGCATTTGAATGTCCATAAAGATGAGATCAAAATCTTCGGGGGATGCGGTATATCGCATGAGTGCTTCCTCGCCGTCATTGGCAACCGTAACCTCGTGTCCCGCCTTGCCAAGCATCTTTTCTCCAAGTTTCCGGTTGACCGGGTTGTCTTCCGCCAAAAGGATTTTTAAATGTTTTTTCTTCTCCAACGGCAACGGCTCGTAATGGGAAGATAACCTAACCCCGTCAGGACTTGCCGCGGGGGCCTGTTTGCTCAGGGAAAACGTCAACTTGAAACAGGTGCCTTTCCCCTCTTCGCTCTCTACCTCCAGCGGAACCCCATGCTTATGAAGAATCTCTTTGACGATTGACATCCCAAGACCCGTTCCCTGTTCCCCGCTGGTCCCACTCTGGGAAGTTTGGGTAAACTGATCAAACAGATAGGGAATCTTGTCTTCGGGAATGCCGATGCCCGTATCAATGACCTTGGCCCACACTTTCCCGTCCGCTCCCGGTTCAATGTTAACGCGAATGCTTCCCTCTTCCGGCGTAAACTTGCTGGCATTGGACAACAGATTGTTAAAAACCCGTCCCAAAGTGCTGGCATTCCCCAGGATTGCCGCATCACCCGCTCGATCTTCAAAATCAAGGGATTGCCTCTTGCCCATGGCCAAATGCTTCAGGGCGCTGATGCTTGTCTTTATCACGTTAACAAGTGAAAGGGGCTCCATTTTCAGCTCAACCTGTTCCGCCCTGACCTTGCTGAGATCCAGGATATCATTAATAAGACCCAGTAACACGTTTCCAGAGGCTTTGATATGCGTAAGGCTTTCTCTGTCTTCAGACTCCAGATATTCCTTCTCCAGAAGCAGGTCCGCAAACCCCAGGATACCGTTTAACGGCGATCGCAGGTCATGGGAACAAACCGCCAGCAGGTTATCCTTCATGTGATTGAGTTCAGTGAGGTCAAGGGTCATTTGCGCCAATTCGTCCCGTTGACGCTTTAACTCAAGATGGGTCTTGACCCGGGCCATGATAATCGATGGATTGAAAGGTTTGATGATATAATCGACAGCGCCGATTTCAAGCCCTTTGGTTTCATCTTCCACCTCTCCTTTAGCGGTGATGAAAATCACCGGAATATTCCTCAACCGCTCATCTTTCTTTAACCGTCGACACACTTCATAACCGTCCATGTCCGGCATCATGATGTCCAGAAGCACCAAATCAGGCGGGTTTTCAGAAGCGGCAATGGCGAGGGCTTTTTTCCCGCCGTTTGCAATGCGGATATCATATCGGTCTCTTAACAGTTGACCCAGGATCCTGATATTGGCCGGCATATCGTCCACAATAAGAATCTTTTCCCGACCATTTTCAGAATTTTTCATCAAAGGTCTCCTTCTGAGAGAATTTTTAGGATCAAATTTTAATCCTCGTAGAAATTAGCAAAATCCATTTGAGGTTACAAGTATTTGGAAAAATATCTCCAAACCGCTCAGTTTGTTCAAAAGCAGACAGTTGTCGATCGATCTGTTTTCGCATTTTAGTTTTCAACTTGACGGGTAACGGTCTTTCTTCTAAAATCATGAACAAAATTATAGAGATTTCCTTCAATGCACCATCGCCATGAGGCGACAAACGCTTGTTCAAAATTGATCCATGGAGGAGCCACCATGAAACCTGCCATCCTGTTGTTCGCTTTGCTCTTTTTCCTTATCCACGCCCCCGTTTCTGCCGAAGAACCGGTAGCCGGTGTTATAAAAAATACCACTGGAAAAGCGTCCATTGAAAGAGATGCAAGCACCCAACCCGCAACATCCGGGATGAAAATTCATGTAAAAGACGCGCTTAAAACAGGCCCTGAGGGAACTATGGGAGTCATTTTCCGGGATGATACCACCCTCTCCCTGGGCCCTGACACCCGCATCGTAATAGATGAGTTCCTTTTTTCTCCAGCTGAAGGAAAGCTGAGCTTCGTATCCAAAATATCAAAGGGTACCGCAGCCTATTTGTCGGGAAAAATCAACAAACTATCACCCGGTGCCACCCGTGTGGAAACACCCCTGGCCGTACTCGGCATCAGGGGCACCCGTTTCCTGATTGAGGTTGAGTAAGATGCCTGAAAAAACAGGAGCATTTAAAATGCGACATCTTTTTGTGATGCTTTTGAATGTTGCGGCCCTTATATCCATGCTTTTTGTTGTTGGTTGCGCAAAAAAAACCACTTTTGTTCTCCTGCCCGATCCCGATGGTCGTGTGGGTGAAATCGCTGTAACCACCGACAAGGGAACCCGGATTGTATCCAAGGCAGATCATGCAACCCAGGTATCCTCCGCCCAGAAGTTACCCAGCCAACCGGAAAAAATGGATCAGGAAGCCATCCAGGAAAAATTCGGGATGGCCCTGGCAGCAGATCCCGGTCAACCCGCCACCTTCAGTCTCTATTTCCAAAGCGGCACGAATCAGTTGACGGCAGCATCCAGTAATCTTCTCCCGGACATCCTTGCAGCGATTACCTCCAGAAAATCAAAGGACATCAGCGTGGTGGGACACACGGATCGTGTAGGCGCGGAAGATCTCAACTATCGTCTCTCCCGCAAACGTGCCCACACCATCAAATCCCTGCTCGTTTCCAAAGGGGTTGAACCGGACCTCATCTACGTAGACGCCCATGGCGAAAACAACCCGCTCATCGCCACCGCTGACGAAGTGGCTGAACCCAAAAATCGCAGGGTTGACGTCACCGTCAGATAACTGGGGCCTTACCTCAAAAGGAATGCTGTGCCGGATGCAAAACCCATCATCGGAAGTGGTCTGAAAAGCCTGGTCCCGGGTCTTTTCATGACCCTTTTGATCGCAGGCATTGCCCTTGCTCACCCTACCTTTTTGGAGTCCCTGCAATTTAAAGTCTATGATTTTTTTTCGCGGTCTCACCCCCAGGAAAAGAGATCGGATGTACCTGTCGTGGTAACCCTGGACGAAAAAACCATCCGCGAATTCGGCCAATGGCCATGGCCACGCTACCGAATTGCGCTGCTTGCGGAAAAGATCAAACGACTGGGTCCAGCCAGTATCGCACTGGACATAATGTTCCCTGAACCGGACCGAACATCACCGGCTGTTTTTCAGAAAGAACTGTTCCGGGACCTGAAAGTAAAAGTACAGATAACGGGTCTCCCCGATGATCTAAGAGACAATGACAGGCTCCTGGCACGTGTTTTACGCAGTGGACCGTTTGTTTTGAGCTATGCCTTCCTTTTCAAGAATCACTCACCGCCACCGCCATCTGAAGCCTGCCATCTCATTGCACTGAAAACAGCGATGATTAAACCCTCAAGGGGATGGAATCCGGCCGATCACCTGCTCAATGGCAGCGGCACAATCTGCACCCTCAACGTGTTGAGCAAAGCCGCCAAAGGTTCGGGATTTATAAACACCTTTCTGGATAACGACGGCGTCATCAGACGGACCCCCTTGCTGGTCTCTTATGAGGGCAAACTTTACCCCAGCCTTGCCGTGGCCAATCTCATGCATGCCATGGGTATCCAAAACGTGACGCTCAAGATCAAAGCCGACGGCAACATCCTCATGCGTCTGGGTCAAATAGTCGTCCCACTTGACGGTTCCGGCTGCTTGTGGATAAGCTTTTGCGCCACCGAAACAACCATCGATCGTATTTCAGCGCTTGATATTCTCAACGATGAAATCCCCGCCGAACGATTGAAAGACAAAATGGTCTTTCTGGGAACCACCGCCGCCGGAATCGGTGACCGGCATACCACGCCCATGCGCAGCAGCTTCCCCGGCGTTGAAATTCAAGCCACCGTCGCCGACAATATCCTCACCCAACATTTTATAACCCGACCATCATGGTCCAACATCATCGGGTTGATGCTGGTGCTTTGTAGCGGTCTGCTGCTGTCCCTGACCTTCTTACCTCGAAACCCCATCTTTAGTATCCTGGGAGCAGCCATTCTATCCATGACCTTGTGGTGGGGATCGTTGTGGATTTTTGCCGCCCGGGGCATTTTCATCTCCCCCTTAATGCCGCTCCTGACAGTGGGGGCGGTATTTTTAGTGTTGAACCTTTCAAGCCTGATTAGGGCACTTTCCAGGGCCAAAACCCTGCGTCTGTCTAAATTGAAAGCCGATGAAGTCAGCCGTTTCAAAAGCGAATTCCTGGCCAACATGAGTCACGAAATCAGAACGCCCATGAATGCCGTCATCGGATTGAGTCACCTGGCCCTTCAGACCGATCTCACCGCCAAGCAGGCGGATTATGTAAACAAAATTCAGAATTCTTCCAACGCTCTTCTAGGGATCATCAATGATGTGCTAGACTTTTCCAAAATCGAAGCCGGCAAACTGGACATGGATTCAGTGGATTTCCAGTTGGAAGATGTTTTAGATAATCTGAACACCCTCATCAGCCTGAAAGCGGAAGAGAAAGGTCTGGAATTCCGCTTTAACGTAGATCCCCGAACACCCAACCACCTGGTAGGAGATCCCCTTCGACTGGGGCAGGTTTTAATCAATCTCTCCAATAATGCCGTAAAATTTACGGATCAGGGAGAAGTGATCGTGGCACTACGGGTCCTTGACCGCCATGAAAGCAGTATCACCCTATCACCCTTGAGTTTTCCGTTCAGGACACCGGCATCGGTTTGAGCAGGGAACAGAGCGAAAGGCTTTTTCAGCCCTTTACCCAAGCTGATCGCGGGACAACCCGCCAGTATGGGGGGACAGGTCTGGGCCTGAGCATCTCCAAACGGCTTGTCCACATGATGGGGGGTGAGATCCGTGTGGAAAGTGAACCCGGCCGGGGAAGCACCTTTTTCTTTTCAGCGAATTTCAAGGTTCAACCCGGAAAATCTCCCTCGCCCCCCATTATGGAAACCTTTGGCCGGAAAGTTGCTAAACCGCCAGGAACAACCGGGATTGAATCTACCCTTCAAAAAGCCCTGGAAGGCATCCGCGGCGCCCGCATTCTGCTGGTCGAAGACAATGTCATCAACCAACAGGTGGCACAGGAGTTACTGGAACAGGCAGGATTTTCGGTTACCGTCGTTTCAAACGGTCAGGAAGCGGTTTCGACCGTTGAAACAGCGATATTTGATCTGGTTTTGACGGATATTCACATGCCGGTCATGGACGGTTTCCAGGCTACCGCCCGAATTCGGGAAAACCCGCGTTTTAAGGATCTTCCCATTGTGGCCATGACAGCTCAGGCCTTGACCGGTGACCGGGAAAAGAGCCTGGAAGCCGGTATGAACGACCACATTACCAAACCGATTGATCCCGATAGACTCTTTACGGCTCTCGTGAAATGGATCCAGCCGAAGAAAAGGCCCGGAACACCTCCGCCATTGGCGGAAAAGACCTCAACCGTCGAAAGCCCTGAAATCAAAAATATGCCCGGGCTGAACATCAGTGAAGGTCTGGCGCGGGTTGCGGGGAACCAGGTGCTGTATGGGAAACTGCTTCAGGATTTTGCCGAAGAATTCAGACCCATGGTGTCGAAGCTCCACCAGCTTGTGAATGACAATAGACTTGATGACATGACAGCACTTGTGCATGGGGCCAAAGGGGTTTCAGGCAATCTGGGGGCCAATGATCTGAATGCGGCTGCCACCGCCCTGGAAAAGGCCATAAAAAACGGGGATCCTGTTCTCATGAGAAATCAGATTCATCGCTTTGAAAAAGAGTTGAAAACCGTTCTCCATTCCATTAATACTGTTACACTCAAAGGACCCACCCGCAAAGCTGATTCAGGCGCAACCCTGAATAATCAGGCACCTGATATCAAAACGGTGGAACCACTGATATCTGAATTGAAGGACCTGCTTGAAGGATCCAGTCTCGATGCAGACCAAGTCCTTGCCGGACTTAAAGATCTGCTGTATGGCAGCCGCTTTCAAACCCGTATTCAGTCCATTGAAAGAAATATGAGTGATTTTGACTATGAAAAAGCGTTGTCCGAACTGTTGCAACTGGCCAAAGCACTTGGCATAGATATGAGCAAAAGGAACTGAACATGGAAAAAAGAGCCGTCATCACAGGCCTGGGACCCGTAACACCCATCGGCATCGGCAAAAAAACCTACTGGGAATCTCTCATGGCGGGCAAGTCAGGTGCTAAAAATATACAATTTGAAGGATGGGAAATGGATCAATATCCATGCCAGGTGGCCTGCCCCATTG
>CAYPQJ010000184.1:0-8485 GCA_964412835.1 uncultured Desulfobacteraceae bacterium
TTAAAAAGGTGCGCAATTCCAAAAGTTTATGCAAGTACCTAACCGGAAATTACTGCCTTTTTTAAGGAGTCTATAGATGCTCAAGGGAAAAAGGATGCGACCTGACTTTAGTGAAACACCGCCTCCGAAAAAAAGCTACCGATCCATCTTCAAGTATGGCGACCCGGGGAAATTCAAGCATCCAAGCCGTCAGTGGGTCACCATGCTGAAAAATGAATTGGGCATGACGGATCATGACTTCAGGAATAAGACCCATGAAGGCCGTAACCCCGTAGACCTGGAACGTGACTTAATATTGTCGCCGAAACATATTGAAAATTTGACAAAAATTGTTGGTCCGGATAACGTCACAACGGATGTATATGAACGGGTAAAGTACGCCTACGGAAAAACCAGCGAAGAAATGATGGAACTGGCGAGAGGACACGTCCGTGAAATCTCAGATCTGGTGGTCCATCCGCGCCACAAGGACGATGTTGGTGAAATTGTTCAGTACTGCAATACCGCGCATATCCCCGTCTATGTGTTTTCAGGGGGTTCATCGGTGACCCTCGGTCTTCGGCCGGTAAAAGGGGGGATCACGCTGGCACTCGGCACCCATATGAACCGGCTGTTGGAATTAAACGAGACCAACCAGACAGCCAGGGTTCAACCGGGGATGATGGGCCCGGACTATGAAACGGCCCTGAATCGGGCCCCGGAACGGTTTATGTCAAAAACACGCTACACCTGCGGTCATTTTCCCCAGTCTTTCGAGCACTCCACAGTGGGGGGCTGGGTGGCGGCCCTGGGATCCGGACAGGCATCCACATATTACGGGGATGTAGCGGATATGGTCATCAGCCAGGAATATGTTACCCCTTCGGGTAATTTCAAGACCCTGGATTACCCTGCCGCCGCCACCGGACCCAAACTGAACGATATCATGAAAGGCTCGGAAGGGACTTTCGGTGTTCTGGTGGAAATCAACATGAAGGTGTTCCGGTATTATCCTGAAAACAGACAGTATTTCAGTTTTATGTTCCCCACCTGGCACGCAGCGGTGGATTCGGCCCGTGAAATGGCACAGGGGGAATTCGGACAACCTGCCGTATATCGAATTTCAGACCCGGAAGAGACGGACCGGGGACTCAGGCTTTATGGGTTACCTTTAGCGGTAAACATATTCCTTAAAAAGCGCGGGTTCAAACCCATGCAAAGGTGTCTCTGCCTGGGCACGGTTGAAGGCGACGGGGATTATACCCGGCTTGTGAAACGTAAAATCCGGCAGCTCTCCAGGACCTTCGGCGCCATCTATCTGGGAGGGTACGGCGCGAGAAAGTGGGAAAAGACCCGCTATACCGAGCCCTATATGCGAGAAGACTTAAATGATTACGGCATTACCATCGACACCCTGGAGACGTCTGTTGCCTGGGATCGACTACATGGACTGCACCAGGGCGTGAGGCGGTACATCAAAGAGCGACCTCAGACCATCTGCATGACCCATGCATCTCATTTTTACCCCACCGGCACCAACCTCTACTTCATTTTTATAGGTCGGTTTGAAAGCGTTGATATATATCGTCAATTTCACGCCGGCATCATAGACCATATCCAAAAATACGGGGGTTCTTTGAGCCATCACCATGGTATTGGCCGTATGATGGCGCCCTGGATGGAGGCCCACCTGGGAAAAGAGCAAATGGATGTGTTAAGGGCTTTGAAAAAGCATTTTGATCCCAACCATATCATGACCCCCGGCGGTCATCTGGGCCTGGACCTGGACCCGGTACATGTGAGGCACCCATGAACATATCTTCGAAAAACCGTGACTCGCTCCTGGTATTTGATGTGGGGACCCAGTCTGTTCGCGCTGCCGTGATCGATCTCAGCGGCAATATTTTAAAATTGATTAAAACCCCCATTGAACCCTATTTTTCCCCTCAGCCCGGATGGGCGGAACAGGAACCGGATTATTATTGGCAAAAACTGGCTGTTACGGCGCAAAAACTGTTGGACTCGGATGAGGTCCGGGTGGAACGGATAGCAGGGGTCAGCCTGACCTGCCAGCGCACAACCATGATCAACCTGGATAAAAGCGGAGAGCCCCTGAGACCCGCCATTTTGTGGCTCGATCAACGGAAGGCTGAAGATACACACAGGATCTCCCCTCTGATTCGCTGGGGGCTTAAAACCGTAGGCCAGCATATCTTGGTGGAAAAAGCGGTCCGGGAGTGTAAAAGTAATTGGATTCAGGACCATGAACCGGAGATATGGGAGAAAACAGATAAATTCCTGTTTCTCTCCGGGTTTCTTACCCATCGTCTCACCGGCGAGTATCGGGACTCCTGCGGCAACATGGTGGGATATATTCCATTTGATTTCAAACACCAGACCTGGTCCAAACCCCGTGACATGAGATGGAAGTTCTTTCCGATGGACCCGTCCGTTCTCCCCGCGCTGATAAAACCGGGGTCTGTTCTGGGATATGTAACGCCAAAAGCATTCCGGGAAACGGGCATTCCGGAAGGTCTTCCCGTGATTGCCGCCGGAACGGACAAGGCCTGCGAAGTGCTGGGGGCCGCATGCCTCTCCCCTGATACGGCGTGCCTCAGCTACGGCACCACGGCGACGGTGAATACAGCCAATGAGAAATATGTTCAGATCCGGCCTTTCGCCCCCGCCTACCCCAGTGCCGTACCCGATGCCTACAACACGGAAGTGATGGTTTACAGGGGGTTCTGGCTGGTAAGCTGGTTCAAGGAGCAGTTCGGATTGCAGGAGATGCAAATGGCTGAAAAACGAAATATGGCGCCTGAGGCCCTGTTCGATGAACTGATCGAAACCATACCGCCGGGGTCCATGGGACTGATGCTTCAGCCCTACTGGTCCCCCGGCATGAACACGGATGCTGATGCCAAGGGGGCCATTATCGGGTTTGGCGATGTGCACACCCGCGCCCACATATACCGCTCCATCCTTGAGGGTCTGGGGTATGCCCTTAAAGACGGCATGCTGGCACTGCAAAAAAAGAACAAAGTGAAAATCAAGTGCCTCAGGGTATCCGGCGGCGGGTCCCAGAGTGACGCGGCCATGCAGATCACCGCGGATATATTCAATTTGCCGGCCCAACGGCCTCACACCTATGAAACATCCGCTCTGGGGGCGGCCATCGATACAGCCGTCGGATTGAAGCTGCACGCGGATTTTCCCTCAGCTGTCCGCGAAATGACCCGGATCACCGATGTTTTCGAACCGATTCCCAAAAACAGGGACATGTATGGGGAGCTTTTTGAGCGGGTGTATTTAAAAATGTATGGGCGCTTAAAACCCATTTACAATGAAATCCGCAGCATTACCGGATATCCAACTCTTTGAAAACAGCATTGCAATTTCAATTTTACGCTACTACTCCGGCATTCATGAATTTTTCTACAGACCGTTTCGAACGAAAGAAATGAATATTGTGACATTGAGGGGGAAAAATGGGGAAGATCGATTTTGACGACAAAAACGGATTGTATTTCCAATGGAGCCCGCCGAACCGAAAAGGTGCGCCCAGTTTCATGTTTTTCAATGCCCTGACAGGGGATCATGAGGCCTGGGAGGCGCATATCGGCCCCGAGTGCCGCAAGGCCGGATATGGAACCCTTTGTTTCAACTATCGTGGCCAGACGAACAGCCCCTTTTCTCCCGAAACCACGCTCGACGACACCCTCATTGTATCCGATACCCTCCGTTTGCTAAAAGAAATTCAACCATCCCAAGCGATCCTTGTGGGCCTTTCCATCGGCGGTCTTTTTGCCGCCCGAGTCATCTTGGAAGGTTTTCAGGCGGCCGGTTTGGTCCTCATCAACACTCTCCGTCGCGATGGTCCCCGGTTGAAATGGATTGGGGACGCACTGCTCCAGATGGCACAGGTGGGTGGATTGGAACTGCTCCGTGACCTCTATCTACCCCTATTAATGAACGAAAACTGGCTTGAAGAAAACCGGAACAGTTTCCTGGCCGGGAACGGATATACCGGGCTTGATCCCAAAACAGGCGCCTACAAACTCCTGGCCGAAGCCGGTCGCCTATCGGATTGGGCAATCCCCTATGAAGCGCTGGATCTGCCGACCCGGATTATTACGGGGCTCCAGGATCATGTCTTTTACAACGAACCGGATGTGGCTGAACTGAGTGGCCGCGTCTCCCAGGTCAAGCGCATTGACATGCCTCAAGCCGGCCATCTCATACCGGGCGAAAGACCGGCCGAACTGGCTGAGTTGCTCATCCGGTTCGCTCAGGAGGTATGATATGGGGCTCTGGCACCGATACGCCTTTCTGGCTTACGCCGCTGTTTTTGTGGCTGTGATCGGTCACGCTTCCAGCGAATTCGTTTCGGTCCTGTGCCAGGTGAAAGGACCGGAACTTTCGGTCTGGCGGTTCTTGTTGGGAAGCGCCGGGCTCATCGTCGTCTCCCTTTTTCTGCCATCCAGTAGAAATCTCCTGGAGCCCCTGCGACAGGAGGGGTTCAAGCTCGTTCTGCTCTCATTCTGGGGCGTCAGCTTCTGTTACCTGATGTTTCACTGGTCCCTGGACTACGCCACAGTGCCCCAGGTCGCCACCATTGTAACCACCATCCCTATCTTTGTGGGGCTGCTGAACCTCTGGCTTAACCGGCAACCCTTTACACCAGCCAAGATTCTCACGGGTCTCTGCGCTTTGGTGGGCGTTACCCTGCTCATCACAGACGGCTATTTGAGCCGTCTGGCCACGTCCACCAACAACCTGACCGGCATGGCCATGGCCCTGGCCTGCACCATCTCCATGTCCGGCTATCTGGTGGTCGTACGGCCCATTATCGTACGGCACGGCGCCCTTCGGATTACCACCCTGACGCTTTCCATCGGAGCCCTGGGACTGTGGGCGGGTGTCGGCGTCTTTTTTGGACGCTGGGTCAATCCGCTGAGTCTTTTTCAGAGGCCCCCCGGACAAATCACCGCCTTGCTGAGTCTCGGCATCTGGAACACCACCATTACCCAGTTCCTCTGGATCGGAGGACTGGCGGCCGTACCGGATCAGACCCGGGGGAGTTACCTTTTCTATTTGAAACCGGTCATCGCCGCTTGTCTGGCCGTGTTCATTCTAAACCAAACCATCACCGCCTGGGAAATCCTGGCCATTATCGTCATCTGTGGATCGGTCCTTATCGAGCCCTTTTTGAGCCGATTGGGTTCAGGGAAGCAGCAGGAAAGTGCATAAATCAGGTCATTAAATTAAGCGAAAGGGGACGCTTATTTTTTGCGGAACGCCTCCAAATCACGTCCATTCTGATGGAGGATGATCTTATTGACCCGGCCCCCTTTGTTCGGCACAAAGGTAATCTCCGCATCCACAACTTTATAGAAGAACTTCACTTGTGATTCGGGGAATACCGGAAATCTGTCCTGCCCTGTCGCTTGCACCATCAACCCGCCATTCTCAACCGTGACGCTCAACCCAAACTCGGGTGTGATCGAGTAGAACCCCGCGTATGTTTTCAGCAGGGCCGGGTCCATTTTGACAACTTTACGGGATTCAAGGGGTTTGACCTCCCGGTCAAGGGCAATGCGTGTCACCTGTTCCCCAAATTCATCAAGTCGCATATTGGCGGTGTTGGCCAACACCACCACGCCCACCTTACGGTCCGGTGAAATGGCCAGCCAGGCGTGATATCCGCCGGTCCCACCATTGTGCCACAGCGTATTCCCGTCCCGGCCCAGGTGCCAGCCCAGACCCATGGAAAGCCCATTTTCCATATTGTGTCGCTTCACATGCGAAAGATGTAACGCCCGTGTCAGCGGTTTATCATCCCTTTTCAGATTTGCTTTGATAAATTTGATCATGTCGTTAACCGATGAACGGATGGCACCGGCCCCGGCTAGAGCAGGAATATCCCAATTTTCAGCAGGTTTCAGGGCCATGTTGTAGGGAGGGGACAGCCGTTTTTGCAGGTCTTGGTTCACCGTTATGCACGTGTCTTCCATATGCAGCGGTTTGCAGATAATTTCCACCACCAGGCGTTCATAGGTGGTACCGGTGCGACGCGCCAACACGTAGCCAAGGAGACCCATGGCGTAGTTTGAATATTCATATTGCCCAGGAGGCCGGCGAAGTTTGTGCCCATTAAGGAAGGTAAACATATGCTCCACCGTATAATCCGCGTAGGGATTGAGAGGGTTCACAGGCTTGAAGTTGTCCGGTATGCGTGGCAGACCCGAGGTGTGGGTGGCCAGATGTTCAAGGGTGATGGATTTGTCGTCGACCACCGGCGCATTTACCGAAGACGGCAGGTATTTTTGTAATGGATCCTCAAGATGCGCGGTACCGTTCCGCACCATATACGCCAACAGAATTCCGGTGAACACCTTAGTGATGGAACCGATCTCATAGACCGTATCACCGTCGGGCGCAATACCGGACCCCTTAATGGTTTCCCCGTAAGCGATAACCTGGCTTTGTCCGTCTTTTACAATTCCGATCACAAATCCGACGGCGATCTGGTCCTCGATCATGGGTCGTGCAAACGGATCGATCTTCTCCTTGAAATCGGATCCGTAAACCGCCGGGTTCGACGTTGCACCAAAAGCCAACATGAAAACAACGATAAAAGTCCTCATGTGTCTTCGCATTTTTCAAACCCTCGGTTTCCCTTGCCCGTTTTCTCAATCAATACGAGGCACTCGGAGATCTCTCAGATTATCGGTTATCTTTTCCGGGTGCTTATTGCCGATTTCAGGGTTCTTCCACCAGGTCGCCGGCATCGCTGTTCCTCAAATCGGCAAGGATCTCTTTGATCTCTTCATGGTGTTCCCTTGGGGAACTCACAATTCCCCATCCCTTCTGTGTCTGAAACAGCCCGTCAAAAGCGGTGTCGTGGTAAGAACGGAGGGAATGAGGAATTCCCCTTTCAGAGAGGACGGACGTCACCAGCTGAGCTTCGAAATCGTTTTCCAGGATAGCAGCCTTTTTGTAGTCTTCCATATCAGTCAACTTGTTATTTTGGTACAAGCCCTATTCGCTATTTTTGTTCTTCAGGACCGAAGGAACGGGTAAATAGATCGCGGAGGGCCTGCCGGCCGTCATCTGAGAGGTTGCGGGTGCCGGTTCCGGCAAACGTATCCGAAGTAATCACCGGTGTGCTCTCAACCCATTGGTTGTTCTCCCAGGAAAACCACCCCTTCCGGTCCTGATCATAGACACTCAACGGACGATTGAAAAGTTTTGCCAATTCCACCCCCCAGCCGGTTCCCCCCTTTACGGTGTTGTCCTTCTGTATCCAACCGACCGCAATGACATGGTAGCCGTTATTGACCATGTGAAAAATGGACTGGATGATTTTTCGGATCTTATCCGTCCGGGAGTAAGTGCGTTTCATCAACTTGGACACAATTTCCATGCTGATATCACCCTTTTCCAGCTCTTCCCGGCTCAGTATCCGGACGCCTCTGGTGCGCTCGGTATTGTGGCCTTCAAATGATATGGTCACCTCTTCCATTTTCCAAGCCTCGGCAAGTTTACCGAATTCAGCCTCAGCCCCTTTGTGACCGCCACTGTACAGCGTGATTTTTGAAATATCCGTCATCTTTCTACCTCCTGAGTTTTCTTAAGAGATGGTGCGACTATAAAAAAACGCCCCACCGCAGTTTTGCGGAGCAAGCGGGTAACTTAATTCAGTTTTTCCGTATTACAACCTTGGCCGTCATATTCTTTTCAAACAAACCTGCCCAGGCTGGTATATCACGGTCCGTTTCTCATGTTTGTTAAGTCAGTATAGTCAAAGGCTACCGTACAGTATAGCACGAAATAGCAAAAGGACGTTTTGTGGTGTTTTTCCTCATTTAAAAATCCGCCTCATGCGAGATCACTTCCCTTGACACCTTTCTTCTATCTGCCGTATGATTTCCCCTCCCACCCAACGAGATTTGTGAACCCTTTTTTTTAGAGGAAAGAATATGAGACCTTTAGACGGCATCAAAGTGATTGAAATGGCGGGCCTTGCTCCCTCTCCCTACTGCGGCATGCTTTTGAGCGATTTCGGAGCGGATGTGGCCCTCGTGGACCGGTTGACCAAAGGGGTCCCTGAAAACCCTTATATCATGAAAAAAAGTCCCTTTGACCGGGGCAAAAAATCCATGCGGGTGAACCTTAAATCGGACGACGGCATTAAAATCATTAAACGGATGATTCAAAAGGCAGACGTTCTGGTGGAGCCCTACCGGCCCGGTGTGATGGAATCCCTCGGCCTGGGCCCTGAAGAGGCTTTAAAGCGCAATCCCAAACTGATCTATGCCCGACTCACCGGCTGGGGCCAGACGGGCGACTTTGCGTCCATGGCGGGGCACGACATCAACTATATTGCGCTCTCCGGAGCCCTTTCCCTTTTCAAAAGAAAGGGGGAACGCCCCCTTCCCCCGGTCAATCTGCTGGGGGACTTTGCGGGCGGCGGCATGCTTTGCGCCATGGGCATTCTTCTGGC
>CAYPQJ010000185.1:0-8460 GCA_964412835.1 uncultured Desulfobacteraceae bacterium
AAGCGCCACCGCCAAAAAGCACAAACTCGGTGAGAAACTCCAGGCCAGTAAAAAGGCAAGGGGTAAAAAAGCAGGGGGCAAGAAAGCCTGAAAGTGATTAATCAGCGGAAAATTCTTGAGCCAGTTCTTCAATTTCCCGGGAATACCGTTCGTATTCTGGCGATGTTCCGGGACTGTAGTTCAGGTTTTTGTAGAGTCCCGTGATCGTTGTAAACGTCTGGCGAGCCATGTCCTTATCCGCGAACCGATACGTCTGCTGAGTCAGCTTTTTGACCAGTTGAAAGCTTTCAAGCTGGCGATCCAGGGGCATGGAAGCGTCCACATCGTCAAAAGCATCCTGTTGCAGGAAAACCATATCCACCAGGGTGGCTTTCTGCCACGTGACAAAGTCCTCGATACTGATCCCTTCCTCGCCGGTGACCTGCATCATCTGATAGATGGCGTCTCCCTTCACAAACAGTTCATGCATGGATTTCACATCTTCGACCCAGGAACGATTCAGATTGTCGGTGAACCAGTCCTTGAGCTGGTCCAGATAACGGGACCAGGAAATCAGGGGATCAATGGCGGGATAAAAACGTTTGTAAGCCCTGTCATAAGAAAGGCCAAGGAATGTCTTCACGGTGGCCAAAGTTGCCTGCGTGACAGGTTCTTCAAAATTACCGCCGGCAGGCGAAACCGTGCCGATCATGGTCAGACTTCCAACGGATTGATCCGGACACCGTAACACACCCGCCCGCTCGTAAACGCTTTTGATGGCTGAATCCAGGTAGGCGGGATAGCCTTCTTCCCCGGGTATCTCTTCCATCCGCCCGGAGGTTTCTCGCATGGCCTGGGCCCATCGGGAAGTGGAATCGGCGATCACCAGTACATGGTATCCCATCTGCCGGTAATATTCCCCCAGCGTAATACCCGTATAAATAGAGGATTCCCGGGCTGCCACCGGCATGGAAGAGGTATTGCAGACGATAATGGTGCGGTCCATCAGTGAGCCGCCGGTGCGGGGATCCTGGGTTTCGGGAAACTCTTTAATGGTTTCCACCACTTCTCCCGCCCGCTCACCGCAAGCGGTCACAATCACGATATCCACGGTGGAATACCGCGAGATAAGGCTCTGCAAAACGGTTTTTCCGGCTCCGAAAGGGCCGGGGATACACGCGGTCCCCCCCAGTGCGATGGGGAAAAAGGTATCGATAATCCGGGTGGTAGTGGTCATAGGTTCATGAGGGTAAAGCCGCTCCACCCTTCGTTTTCGCAGCATGACTTCGGGAATGGGTCGACGGACAGGCCATTTCCGGCAAAGGGTCAGTTCTTTCTCAGCTCCGTCCTGCCCCTTAATACGTGCGACTACCGTATCCACGGTAAAGCTCCCCTGTTGAATCCACGTTACTTCCACGGCCTCTGGCTCATGGAACGGGATCATGATTTTGTGAATCAACAGACCTTCCTGGACGGTTCCGATGGGTTGTCCCGCGAATAGTTTATCTCCCCTTGAAACGGTGGGGGTAAAGGCCCATTTTTTTTTCAGATCCAGGGGGAACATCTCCAGCCCCCGGGGAAGAAAAAACCCATGATCTCGCGCCAATACGGCCAGGGGATTCAGAAGCCCGTCAAACACCTGCCCCAAAAGACCGGGCCCCGGGACCACCGAAAGCATTTCACCGCTCATCTCCACCCGGTCGCCCACGCGGACGCCCCGGGTATCTTCGAACACCTGCATGTCGGCGGTATTGCCTTGAATCCTGAGCACTTCGGCCATAAGGCGCTCCCGGCCCACCAGAATAAAGCCCACTTCATTTTTTCGAATGGCTTTCCCCCCCGTGTCAATGGTCACGAGGCTTTCGCGCACAGCCATAACCTTGGCATCGCCCGATCCGCCGAACGATATTTTTCTCCGGGGCTCAATGGAAAAGCTTGGGTTGTCCATGGGTGATCTCCTTTACCAGTTCTTCAAATCGTTCCCCGGCTTTTTCAGCGTTATGGGTTAACCACTGCGCAACCATGTCCCATTTCATGCGGTAGCTTATGACGGCAGGTAACCCGAAATCATAGGGGGGTACCGTTCGGTCCAAATGATCCCAGAGCACGTTTTTGAGAAGCCGATCCAGGGCCGGGACTTCTCCGGCATCTAGATGGAGCTGTGCTTGAGGGACCCAGGGGTATACGGCGGCAAGTCTGAAGTGAGGGCTTTCCCAGTTGCGCTCAATGTGCCGCACATAACGGCCTAACCCCCATAATTCTTCGGCGGTGGGCGGGCCAAGACCTCTATGGCGGCGTCTCAGGGCGGCCATGATGGTCCTTTGGTCAACGGGAAAATGAATAAGGGCATTTAAAGCGGCATCGGAAATGGTTTCCGCCAGCATTTTGAACCGGATGGCCATTTCCCGATCCGTGAGGTTCGGAACATCCTTTTGCCAGGTCAAGAATGGGGCGGATTGCTCCAGAAACCGGGCGTCAGAAGGCGTCAGCATCCTCAATCGTTGCTGCAAGCGCTCACGGCTGATGGGCAACCGTTGAGCCCTCTCAAAACGGTGCAGCGGCGGCAAGCCGGCCAATAACGTGTAGTAGGTCTGGCGTATCATTTTTTTAAACAATCCGCATTCCGAAATCCACAATCCGCAATCTACTCTTCCCCTCGAACAATGGCCTGGTAACGGGGCAGTAGATTCTCAAGGAGCAGATCGCTCAAGGCCTGGTCGGACAAATCGATTTCCAAATCTTCGCCGGCCAATCGAACCCGGATGCCCCGTTTGAGGGTTTCCGAAGGCTTCAGTTCAACCCCTTCCCGCAACATATCGGCCGAAATCCCCAGTACCAGGTGGTGCATCCGCTCTTTCCCTTCAGGGGTCAGGCGCGAACCCAAATCATCCGTTTCAAACAGGTCTTTGGGAAGCAGCACGGTAACGGGCTGACCCTCGCAGACCATGTGACCGGTGGCCATGCCGGAAACGGCCAGAATACACTGCCTTATGAATTCCTTGTCGCCCATTTCAATGGATACCAGCCGTCTCACATGGGCGGCAAAGTCCGCCTTCAGCTCGGCTTCCATTTTCAGTTCCGTATCCCGAATGGCCATGCGAAGGGAACCCATGCCGGCCTGGCGGTCTCTTTCAATCTGCACTTTGGCCCGACTCAAAATTCCTTCCGCTTCAGCCTGGGCATCCGCCACAATTCGAGCGGCCTCTTCTTGTGCCTCCTGAAAGACCTGAGCGGCTTTTTCCCGACCCGCCTTTACCCCGTCATCCCGCAGACGCGCAATCAGTTCCCTTACCCCGGAGGAAACGTCTGTGTTCTGTTCCATGTTCACCGCCTCCTCAATTCCCGGTTACCGTGCCCAAGAGCACCAGCGCAAATACAAAAGCAAACACGGCAAACCCTTCCACCACTGCCGCCGGCGCAAGGGAAACGCCGAAAACCTCGGGCTTGTTCTTGCTCACACTGATGGATGATGCACAGGCGTACCCTTGGTAAATGGCGCTCACCATCAGAGCCACCCCCGCCAGAAGACCGATGCCGAAAATCCCCGGCGCAGACGTTTCATTCATGGCGCCCCCAAAGGTGAGGGTCACCACCACACCATAAATAACCTGGGAACTGGGCATGGCCGATACACCGATAAAACGACCGTAACCACTTTCAATTTCGAGCATGGCACCAATGGCCGCCTGCCCTGCCCTGGCGCAACCGATCATGCTGCCCACGGCGCCAAGGGCCAGCGGTGCAAATACACCCAACCACCCCAACGCTAGACTCAGGTTTTCCACGATTTTTTCTCCTTTCTTGCAAAGGGACTGAAGGGACGACCTTCCTCGGTAATGCTCCACCTGAAAAATTCAATATAATTCAGACGCAACCCATGAATAAATCCGCCGGCCACAGCCAGAACAAAATTTAACGTGTGCCCCAGAAGCGCGATCAAAAGGGCAAATAGAATACCGATTCCCGGCAGCGCCTCCTTGACTTGCACCGCCATGGCGTTAAAGGTCCCGGCCAGCGAAGCACTGGCCAGCCCCAGAGCAAACAGTCGCAAATAACTCAAGGCATCGCTGAATGCGCTGGATATGCCGGTCAATCCCGAAAGCCCTTTCAGCAAACGCTTTAAAAAAGACCCTTCAGTGCTGGTGAACAGCAACACCCCCAAAAGACCAAGGCCCAAACCCATGGCGCCGGGAATTTTCAAAAAGCCCAAAGATCCCTCATGGGTGATCCCCTGCCAGAAAAACGCACCGCCCAAAAAAACAACGGCCCAGGAAAGGGGCTTAAGCCCTTTCAGGGACTTCCTAAAGTGCCAGGCGCTCATCCCGTTTGCCGCCACCAGGTGTAATACGCCCAACAGGATTGAGATCCGCATCATGAGGTCAAAATTCATCATGTCAATGATTTTGAATTGCCCCAAGACAGAACCCTGTCCCGGCGATATTCCGAAATAACTTCCCACTATGACACCGTAAATAATGCCTGTCCCCACCATGGTCGCCAACAGGATACGGAACCGGCAGCCTGTTTTGGAGCGACCCATTTTCTTCCAGAACACTCCCGTCAACAGACCCATGAAAACTGAATATCCCGCATCCGCAAAAATCATGGCGAAAAACACCGCAAACGAGAAAAATACAATGGCCGAGGGATCCCATAACCAGTATTGGGGCGTGGTATAAAATGAAACCAGATCCTGCCCGCCGGCGATGCCCGAAGGATTTTCCATGAGTGTGGGTGGCGTTTCATGCGGGTAGGGAGGGGTGTTTTCAAAGACCAGTTTCCGGCCTCTCGCATACGCTTTTAATTCGGGCACATTTCGTTTCGGGACCCACGCCTGAAGGGCAAACACCGCATCCTCGGCATAGGTTTTTTCCACCGCATCAACCACTGCCGCCTGATCTTCAAGACGTTCAATATTCCTGCCAAAGAGCTCACACCAACGGGTTAGCCCTGCCCTCTCAGCGAGCAGGTCTTCCAACGCCACTTCAACTTCTTCCAGCCGAAACTCCAACTGGAAGAGGGTCCGGTTGCCCGTGCGCGCCCGTTCAACAGGCATCCCTTCGGGCTGGGCTTCCGAGATCACCACCACATAAGAAAACCGGTTGTCGGCAAAAACAGTTTGCCGGATCAGTTCCGTTTCCCTGACCTTCCGCATATCTTTATGGGGAACCACATAAAACCACAACCTCAGGTTATTCAACGCTTCGGGACGCGGAAAGTCAAAAGCCCCCCAGGGGGAGAGGTTTTCAATGCGGCCCAGCAGAAAATCCCGTTCATGTTCCAGTTCCTGTAACCGGTCCTTTATCTTGAGGGTTTGGCTTTCAATGGCGACCGCGTCAAACTGGTCCGTTCGGGTCACCTGTCGCCGCCGGTTGGGGCAGCTGTAGAGAAATTGCAGGGCTTCCCGTGCCCTTGAAGAAGGTCCCGCCGGAGAAAGGGTCTCTTCTTCAGGGGTCAGGTCAATCAAGTGAAGGCAACCTTTTGCTTGAAGATCGGCCAGAACCTGCCGACGGTCATCCACATGACCATAGAAGGTTACTTTTTCGAGGGAAACGATGCTCATGGCGTTGCCCCCAAAAGCGCCTGGGCTTGTTTGCTGCGAATGCGTTTGGTGATTTTAGATCGAACCACGGATGCCCGATCCGCATCAGCCAGATAAATCCGTATTTTCCGAATATTGCCTTTGGCCTGGGGGATGAGTATTTTTTCAAACAGATTGGTACGCTGGGTCACTTTTCGTGAGGCCTGTTCAAGCAACCGTACCCGATCGGCCGTCACCTGGACCAACGCTTTCTGCGTGACCATCCGCTCCAGTT
The DNA here is from genome assembly GCA_964412835.1 of uncultured Desulfobacteraceae bacterium. Classification (GTDB taxonomy): domain Bacteria; phylum Desulfobacterota; class DSM-4660; order Desulfatiglandales; family Desulfatiglandaceae; genus NaphS2. The sequence continues at coordinate 5,796 of CAYPQJ010000185.1, forward strand.
GATCCACCAGCATATCCACCCAGTGGGGCCTGGACAGCATGGCATACTCGGCGATCCGGCACCGAACGCCCACGAGCCTGGGTAACCTGACACCCACAATGTTTTCTTCCTGAATATCAATTGATTCCACATGAACCAGCCCCGCCGGATCCATTTCACCATCGGCCAGCATGGGCAACTGCAGGGAGACTTTCCGAAGGCGCCTTTCCGTTTCCGCCTGAACGTCCATCAGCGCCTGCCCGGCGCGCTTCAGTTCCGCAGACAACTGCATCCGTTTGAGTTCCAGGGAAGGGAGTACCCGCTCATAAAGACGCATATTTTCGCGCTCTTTCTGAAGCCCCGATTTGCTCAAAACCGGTTTACCCATGGCTCAACGGTCTCCATCGGGAAAATACTTGTCAACAAGATCCTGTTTCATCAGAAGCTCTCCCGGCTCAAAACATTCCGCCAGGGTCTCCCAGCAGCGATCCAGCGCATGGATCACGGGCATGGAAACCTTTATATCCATAAACCGCTCCCGAAAAAGCCCGCCGAATTTAATGAGTTTTTCATCAAAAAGAGAGAGTTCAAATGCCATGATCTGTTTCTTTTCCGCCTCCATGGCCTCCGCATAAAAACGGATCATGGTATTCATGATCTGGCCGTGATCTTCACGGGTGGCCTTACCGATCACTTTCTGTTTCAGCCGGGAAAGGGAACCGAAAGGATCGATATAGCCATCGTGCAGATAAAACTGGCCTTCGGTAATGTAGCCGGTGTTGTCCGGCACCGGATGGGTCACATCATTTCCGGGCATGGTGGTCACCGTGAGGATGGTGACGGAGCCGGCACCTTTGAAATCGCAGGCTTTCTCATAGCGCATGGCCAGTTGGGTGTACAGGTCTCCCATGTAGCCCCGGGCCGCCGGGATGCGTTCCAGGGAAATGCCGATTTCTTTCATGGCATCGGCATAAGCCGTCATGTCGGTCATGAGCACCAGAACCCGTTTGCCTTCATCCACTGCAAATTTTTCAGCCACCGCAAGGGCCATATCCGGAATGGAGAGTCGCTCAACGATTGGGTCGGACGCCAGATTCACATACATGACCGTCCGGTGAAACACCCCATGGGATTCAAAAACGGTTTTGAAAAAATGGTAATCATCAAAAATCAGGCCTAAGCCCCCGAACACCAGGATATCCGCATCCGCTTGAAACCCGATTCTCGCCAGGAGTTCATTGTAGGGTTCCCCCGCCACCGAAAAGATGGGAATCTTCTGGCTTTCCACCAGACAGTTGAACAGGTCGATCATGGGGACTTCCGTCTGAATCATTTTGTCCGGAACCACCCGCATCATGGGGTTCACGGTGGGACCGGCCATCTCAATTTTTGAATCCGACGACAAATCCGGACCATCGTCAATCGCCACTCCGGACCCCCTGAAAATACGCCCCAGGATATTATCGGAAAAGGTCACATTGGGTGGATGCCCCAGGAACCGCACCACCGCATCCGTGGACAGCCCTTTACCCCCTGCAAATACCTGCAGGCTCACAATATCGCGATCCAACGCCACCACTTTGGCCTGGCTGGTTTCCCCATCCACATTTTCAACAATGGCCAGATCGCCGAAGGCGGCACCTTCCGCTTTCACACGGATGGTATCGCCCACAATCTCCAGCACGCGCGTATGGCGGGTAAGTTCCGGGAACATGGGTTGGTTACTCCTCAATTATTAGCGGGTTAAGAATAGGATGGATCATCCACAGTTTTCTGTTCAATTTACCGGCTAGCCTATAAATTCACTCAAAAGCCCTGCCTTTTTTGCAGCGATTAACTGCCTTTTATCGGAGGTTACAAAAAGATCTGCCGGCCATTCCAATGCACAAGCAACGTGAAGGGCATCCATGGCACGTAAAACATTGTTCTCCAACAATTTCACTGAATGGGAAATGACTGAAGGTGTTAACTGAATCACAGTCGCATCATGGACATCTTTCAACAATTGCGTTTTTGCCTTTCCATAGTCTCTTTTGGATAAAAAGCCTTCTCTCAAACGTCGGTTAAGTCCAGAAATTATTTCGGGTACCAAAACAATACAAAGAGCCAAATCCGAGGCACTTTGCAGTATTAAATCGACATCCTCGCTACCGTCTTCCCGGACATACCTTTTGGAAAATGCGGACGAATCAACCACAAGTTTCATACCAACGCCTCACGATCCTCCAAAATTGCCGATGAAAGATCACTCCCTTTAATTTTCAACCGAATTCCCGGTCTTTTCCAAGAGGGCTCTTGTCTGGATCTGTCTGAAAACGGAATTACCTCCGCAACCGGTTTCCCTCGACGCAAAAGGATAAGGGTCTCACCATGCTCAACCTCGGCTATAAAGCCTGAAGCCTTTTTCCGAAAATCTGTAAAAGATATGGTTTTCATAGGGTTCCTTATTTTAGTATCTTATCACCTGGTTTACTGTCACAAAAAACAAGAAAATCGTTGTATTGTAACAGTTCTCAGTTTTCAGTAAAAGCATATCTATAATATCTTGAAAATGTTTATACAAATCTGAGCATAACTGTGAAGACCTCTTCCAACCTTCCAAATCCTCAAATTTCAAAATAACCTCCAGTGCTGACAACTGATAACTGACAACTGCGGCTTGCCGCCTTAGTTTATATGCACGCTT
>CAYPQJ010000186.1:0-8436 GCA_964412835.1 uncultured Desulfobacteraceae bacterium
CGGAAGCAATATGGCAAATTCGTCCCCGCCATAGCGAAAAGCCATGTCGTCGTTGCGGGTGTTTGCTTTTATCAGCACACTGACTTCCCTTAACAGCTTGTCCCCGGTAGGATGGCCAAAGGTATCGTTGTAAATTTTAAAATTGTCCAAATCGAACAGGATAAGTGAAACGTCCTTTTTGGATTTCGCAGCGTTGTTGGTTTCTTCCAGCAAGCGGAGATCGAAGAAACGCCGATTGTACAATTGGGTCAATTTATCGATGTTGGCCAGCCCCGAAAGTTTCACGTTGTTATCCATCAATTTGTGTGAATGCTGGCTCAGTAGGTGCATCTTGTTTTGCAGCTCGTTGAACAAATTATTGAAGGTATCATTCAAAGCAACCAATTCATTCTCTTCCGGGCGTTCGCTGAAGTCGCTGGAAATTTTGGCGGAACGGGTGGTGATTTCTTTGGTAAATGTCTCAAAATCCCCTACCCAACGTATCATCATTAGAAATCCCAAGGCAGACGGTAGGAACATCGCGACCATACCGTAGGCGAAGGTCATCTGCAGACCGTCGATTTGTTGTGGATACAAAAGAGGTAGGACATAGTTGTAGATGATAAAAATCATCATCAGCAGGGGCAGTGTAGAAACCAAAGCAAAAAAAACCAAAAAATTGCGCCTAAAGTTACGATCGGTGATGGAGTTTAAGTACGCCATTCTCCTCTCCTGAGCCATGCTGGTAGCGATGAGACCATAGAGGGCCTGAAAATAACCCTGAGATTTTGACCACTGTCAAGTCAAGTTTCGTTTGGGACACCTACTCCTGCTTCCCACCTTTGATAGCACACGAGAACAGTCGGGGGAAACAATAATGTCTAGCATATGTCGGTTGTCCTTGCCGGAGCCAATAATGCTCACATGCTTTGAATGGCTTCAAGCATTTACTCGAATAGCATGGTTTTGATATCAATCTGATCCCGGAATGCTTTTTAGATTTTCACCCTCTTTTTCCATATGCTGTTTAACGCTTGACAAAGCCCTCTCTATACTTTTGCCAAAAAAAAATTTGCCAATCTTGCCAACACGATAAGTCCCCGAAGCCGTGAACAAACAAGATTCGCCTTTTCGCTCAATCAAAAATTCATTTTTCGGAAAGAATTTCTTTATAAAGCAAGATGTTGGGCTATATTCAATTTTCTCGTTTGGAACAATTTTTGTGATCTCGAATTTCAGTTTATGCAGCTTTCCATGAAATGTCGCGTTTATTTATGACAATTCATCGGGTCTGACACCCACAATAGTATTGCTGTTTTTGCTGTTACAGTTTGGCTAAGATGCTACATCCCTTCACTTTGTTTTAATATGAACAGGAAAAGGACCCAGCTTTCGCTTTACCTGTTCTATGGTAAATTCCTCTTGAGCCATTGAGCGGTTGTCCATGACCATAAGCTCTGATTTGGAGAGAGCGTTGAGCTTGACCGGTTTGCCGACCCGTGAAGCAACATGCTTTTGGGCGGCTTTTACTTCCGAGGAAGTAATTATCCGGTTGCCGTAAATCTCGGCTATAACAGACCAGAGTTTGCCCGTCCAAATCGTATCCAAATTGCTCACTTGAAACTTACCATGTTTCTTCAGGGCTTTACGCATTTCACGATCAACCACGTCGGCCCCCTTGGGTGGTGACCCGAAATGGGCGTCGCTATACAAGATCCGGCCTTTTGACGTCATATCCGTAGCCACCTGGCAGCGGATCACCAGTTTCATTTCGGGTTTGCCCAATCGTCTTTGAAGCACCTCCTCTATCTGCCTGGTTTCCGTTGGCACAAGATTGCGTTGACTCTGGACTGAGGCCAATATTGTCATATCGCCTGCAATGTGTTCGATATCCACATCCAAAAGCCTGATCAGGGGTCTGTTGGCGAAAATCTCCCACAGGGCCTGGTCAGCTTGATGAAGGGCAACCATGTCTTCATCCATTTTATCGGAGAAAAATTCGCCATTTAAAGTGGGGTCGGTTACGGCACTGGTTGAGCCGGTGGCGGAAACATCTTTTGACATGCTGTTGCGGACCACAAGTTCGGTTGGCATGCCAAGCGTCTTGGAGATATTGTTCTGCATTTGCTTTACGAAATCCGGTGTGAATGTTTTGGATGTACGCACATTCGCCAGAATCATCATTTTGCCTTCATGCCTTCTATGCAACACATCAATAAGGGAGGCGTTGGGTGTTTTGGCCAAAGTTCTGCTGAAGGTCTTTTTGATAAGTTTTACCTGACGCTCGTTCTCCAACAAGTGCATGAGAGTATGGGTCAAAAAAACTGCTATCAGACAAAAGCTGACAGAAGCAATGATCAAGCGTCGGATTAGTTGTTTCCGCTCCTTATTCCTTGCGATCTTTCCCAGGCCGCTGAATACAAATACCGCCGACGATGCCAGAAGCACAGCCAGAAAATTGGCCAAGAACAGCAAAAATGCGCCGGAAGCCCCGGCAAAGGCGCCCACCGCCAGACAAAGACCGCAGGTGCAGAGCGGCGGTACGATGGCAGTGGAGACGGCTACTCCCGGAAGCACCGGACTGATACGTTCGTCGATCAATGCAAGGGTTCCTGCCATTCCGGCAAACACGGCCACCAATAGATCCAAAAGTGTGGGTTTGGTACGGACCAGCATTTCTGGTGTGGCCTCTGCGATCATGGGGACAAAACCAAAGAGCATCCCGCACAAAATCGCTAACAGCATTCCGCCTACCTCGGCGCCGATAGCCTTTCCCAGCAAGTGTGCGTCGCCTCGGATGATGCCAATGGTCATCCCGAAAATGGGGGTCATAAGCGGGGAGACCAGCATGGCGCCGATGACAACCGCAGGGCTATTTGATACCAGCCCCAGACTGGCAATCAGACTGGCTGCCGCGATCATCGCGTAGTAGCTGGTGCCCGGTAGGGAGCCTTCTGATATCTCCCCGACGACAACCTCTGCCCTTTGGGGGCTAACTTTGAGATCCGACCAGGACCAGATGAATGCGTTTTTCAAGCCAAGCCCTTTGCCACGTTGTCTTCCCACAAACACCCCCTTAATTCCTTCAATTACATAAAAGAGCATAGACGATACAAAAAGACTATGATATTTTCAGGGTTTGACCCGATCGACCGCAATAACCGGAAAACCGTGCGCCTCGTCAAGATTCAGGTGGTGGTCTGCCCGGCCTGAATTGACGGCAATTTCCAAATGGTCGGTGCTGCCGAACAGTGCCAGCAACCTCCCCTTTGCCCCGTCAGCGTAGGTTTCCTTGATCCCTTCGATGCTTTCTTTTTCCACCCGAATGACCATTTGACGGCTCCCGAGAAAACGGACCAGGTCTTCGCGACGAATGTTGGTGATGATATTGCCGAAGTGATCGATCCTCATGGCCCGGCCGAAAAGGGTGTCTCCTTTTCGGGTTGGCGTCATGTCGGGTAGGCTTACGGGATTTTCCATAGGTTCACCCATCTTTAAGGGATCCATGCCCAGGGAAAGGTGGCCGGCAACCGGTGCAAAAATATCACGTCCGTGAAATGTGCGGGAGATGTGGGGCGGAAAAATTTTTTTATTTGTGAGATGAACCATTAATACCTGTGAGTCGGCTTTGATGATGGGCCAGAAAAGGCCGTTGTCCGGGCCCACAAAAAAATGATTTCGGCTTTTAACCAGGATCGGTCTTCGGTTCGTTCCCACCCCGGGATCCACCACCGCCACATGAATGGTGGATGGCGGGAAAAAAGAAAAGGATTCCAGAATGATATAAGCCGACCGGGTGATGTCCCCAGGCTCAATCCGGTGGGTCAAATCCACGACCGCGGCATTCGGGTTCAGGCCCAGTATAACGCCTTTCATGATCCCTACGTAAGGATCTTTGATCCCAAAGTCTGTCAGAAGTGTTATGATTCCCATGCGTTTAAACCCTTATCCGCTATTTCATTTATGATACTTTCGTGATTTATGGTACGTTAAACAATGGGTTTGTTTAAGTCAACCTGCGGTGTCTTACCAATAAAAAAATGAAAATCAGAAAGCCTCTATTTATCATATTCGGTATTTTCCTTTTCACTCTGATGCTGGGTGTCGGTGCGGGCCTTTACTATTACACCCATCCCCCAAAGGTAAAGGCACTCGCTGAAAAAGCGGCATCAAGAGCGACCGGCGCCTCCGTTTCCATTCAACATCTGAGCTATTCAATGAACCCCATAAAAATCCATGCGAAAGGCATTTCTTTTCAGCCGGTGGGGGAAGAGAATGGATTTTCCGCTCAAATTCAAGATTTTGTGGCGGACTGTGTTCTGGATGGATCCTTCGGCCGGAAAACCCTCGTTTTCAGACGGCTGCAGGTTAACGGGTTTGAATGCCGGGTGCGTGAAGGGGCAACCGCTGTTTCAGAAGATAACAGAAGTGAAGGGCCCTCTTTTTTGAATTCCATGGCCGGATTTTTCGTCTCCTTCTTTCTTTTTAAGGATCTCAGGCTGGCGGCTGCTGAAATCGGAGAGGGCCGCGTGGTTGCCCGATGGGGCGGTCGCAGAATTGAGGTTTCAGGGCTGTCAGGACATCTCAACGCCGATCATTTAATGGATATTCGGGGGGGCATTGTGGTTGAATCACCCAACGAACACACGACGCTCTCGATCCCTGATTTTCATATTGAAACCACCAGCGCCTTATCACTCGCCGACCCAAAGATCGATCTTACACTGGCCTTTTCAGATGGAGATTTAAGGAGTCCTCAAGCAAAGGTCAAAAATATTCGAGCAAAGACGTCCATGCATTATGACCACCGAAAACAAAAGATAGCTTTTTCCGACCTAAATCTCTCCCTTAAAGGTGTTGAGGGAAGGTTTGGTGAACTCAATATTGCCGGACCCATGGATTTTTCCGGAACATTCTCAGGAGGGGTGAAACAGGGCCGGTGGGTTTTTGACAGTCATGTGCAGGGGAACATGAAAAACAGTCCCGTTTCATACCGCGCCAAAAAAATCAGTGTAAAAGGGTTGATGAAGGCTCAGGTTGCGGTTATGGGGCCCGTCTCCAATTTAAAACTGTCGGGAACGCTGACCGGGAATCAAGTGGCCTTTAAGGGGAAGGGCGTTTCCGTGAAGTCTGCCGCAGGAACCCTTAATTTTTCGGGATCTTACCCCCATTTTGAAATCAGGGAGCTCTCCTGCCGTATTCCTGAAATTAAGCATGCCGCAGAAAAAAAGATATCTTCCGTTACGCACATAGAAATCGATTCCACACAAGGGCAGGTCAACTTGCTTAAACGGTCCCTGAATTTTCCGGAAATCAGACTAAACGCCTCCCTTTTAAGCAACATTCGGGCGGCTTTTCAAATGGACAAGGGTCGACTGACAATCACGGCAAAGGGAAAAGAGACAGGATTGTTCCACACGGCCTCCCGCTTGAAACTGCTGCCGTCTGATTGGACCTTTCAGGGGATGGATACCCTTGCAGTCACGGCAACAGTGGACAAAAAGGGCGCGATCGCTTTTTCCACCCATCTGGCCCTTAAAAAATTTGGGTTTCAAAACCCACAGGGAACCTGCCTGGGTGAAAACATATCCCTTCGCGCCCAGATTTCAGGCCGGATCACACCTCCCCCGTTAACCATAAGGGCAACAGGTGAATTATCTGCCGATGGCGGCGAAGTTCTGATGGATCGGTTTTATTTTGATTTTGGGGAGAACGCTTTTTTTGCACAATATAACGGAAGCTACCAGGGTTCCAATAAACGGCTGAAACTGGATAAGTTGTCCCTGGGGATGGACAAGATTGCCACAGCCCATGTAACGGGAACATTGTTTCAGGCAGGGGACGAATATGAGGGGGAATTGTCCCTTAAGATTCCGGGCACCCCTGTGAAGGCACCTTTTCACCGGTTGATTCGGGAGCCTTTTCAAACGGAAAAACCGGCCTTTTCAAAAGTCAGGCTGGAGGGTATTGTCGGGGCGGAAATGATCCTGAAAGGCAAGAAATCCCATTGGATGACCCAAGGGGTTTGCACGTGGAAAGACGGGGCGCTGTTTTACGGGGATGCCATTTACGCCCTTACCGGCATCCAATTGTCCCTCCCGGTCTGGTTGACGAATGGTAAGGGTGAGGGGGCGGCACAAAATCTGGAAGGCGGCTTGTCGGTTCGTTCCATGCGGCTTCCCTTCCTGCCGGAACAGGGGTTGAAGGTCCCCATACAGGCGGCACCAAATCGTTTGTTCATGCCCGCCGCCACAACCCTGGCGGTTCCGGGGGGAACGGTTCGCATCGGCCCTTCCAGGATCACCAACCTGATGACGCCCTCACCGGCGATTCATACGGCGCTTCATTTTGAGGATCTTCAATTGGAACCGGTACTGTCCGGAATATGGCCTCACGCGGTAACGGGGAGTGCCGGCGGAAACCTGGACCCCATCCATATTGAGGGGGGGCGGTTGCAGAGTACGGGGGAAATAAAGGCAGATATTTTCGACGGGGCGTTAACCCTTTCCCACGTGGGTGCGAGAGGGCTTTTTACCGCCCTTCCGGTTTACCACTTGAATGCCCGCTGGCACCATTTGAACCTGGCTGAGATGACCGAAGGGACCTCTTTCGGGAAGATAGAGGGCATTTTGAACGGTTATGCAAAAAAATTGGAGGTTTCCGATGGTCAGCTGCAGCGGTTTGACCTGCTCCTGGATACGGTCAAAACCGATGATGTCCCTCAAAAAATCAGTGTAAAAGCCGTAGACAATATCGCACGCCTCGGGGGGGGACAAAGTCCCTTTGCCGGTATGGCCGGGCTGTTCGTTTCCTTTTTCAAAGAATTTCCCTATGAAAAAATCGGCGTCCATGCCACCCTTGAAAATGATGTATTCAGAATCCACGGCACCATACTAAAGGACGGCAGGGAATACCTGGTGAAAAGAGGTTTTTTTTCAGGGGTGGATGTGATAAATCAAAGCAAAGACAATCGGGTTGGGTTTAAAGATATGCTCAAGCGAATTAAACGGATTACCGATTCCAAAGGCGGTCCCGTTGTTCGATAAACGCTTCCAGGGAGGTTTTACCATGAAGATTTTTAGAAGACCTGTGCGGATGACGCTGATGTTTTTTTCGTTGATGATTTTTGCCTGTGTCACCATCAACATCTATTTCCCCGCTGAACAGGTGGAATCCGTGGCCGGGGAGATCGTCGATGAAATCAGGGGGCAGAAGCCTTCGGAAGGAACATCCCTCAAAAATGAAAAGAGCAGCCTTTTCAACAACACCTTTTTTGCTTTCTTCGCGCCCCCGGCGATGGCGGCTGAGCCTTTAACGGTTTCCAATCCCGGCATTCGAATGCTGAAGCAGCAGATGAAAGCCCGTTATGCCCAAATGAAACCCTTCTATCAAAACGGAGTTCTCAGGGAGGACAACAATGGGTATGTGTCCCTGGCCAGTGCCGCCGGTCTGGGCCTGAAGGAAAAGAGAAATCTCACAAGCCTGGTGGCGGCGGAAAACAGTGACCGCAAAAAACTCTATGGTGAAATTGCCAAGGCCATGAAAATAGACCCAAGCCAGGTGGGCCGAATCGGAGAGGTTTTCGCCAAGGAATGGCAGAAACCGGTACGTTGATTTTCTGCTATGTTCCGTTGGAGAAATCAAAGAAGATAAAGCCATGATAAAAACGCCACAAATTATTCCAGCGGATCAACTGGGTGAGGTGATTGCCGCACACTTCAAGGGAAGAGAATCCATTAACTGCTATGTCGGATCAAACGCTGCAACGCCGACTACCCTGATTGAATCTCTGTCTGATGCCATAAAGGCCCGCACGCCACGGTTGCCCTTCACGCGGATGGTGCATCTCCTGCTTCAGGGACCGATTCCGTATCTGGCAGAAGGATTGCAGGACCGGGTCATGGCCTATTCTATTTTTTCCGGGGGAGAGGTACGAAAGGCCGCCAACCTGGGGCGTGCCTACTACCTTCCCTGCACGCTGGCCAATGTGGACGGCCTGATCGGCGCCGGTCAGAAATACGAGACCGATGTGGTGCTGATCAAAGTGACCCGGAATCCCCACACCGGCGAATACAGTCTGGGACTTTCAGTGGAGGCGCTCCATACGGCCATTGATTATGCCCGGGTGGTGGTGGCCGAACTGGATCCGTCCATGCCGTTCACCGAGGGCCAGAGTGTGGTGGATGCCGGTTCCCTAGATTACCTGGTGGAAGCGGATGTCAAGCCGGTTTATACTTTTGATCCGCCCGATTTCGACGATCTGCCCAATGCGGAAAGGAGAATCGGCGAACTCATTGTTGAACACTTTATCCGCGACGGCGTGACCCTTCAGACAGGCATCGGCAAAATCCCCGATTCGGTCATCGGCATCATTCGGGGCGGCGGGTTCAGGGATCTGGGGGTGCAGACCGAACTGTACGGCGACGGGCTCATGCTGCTGCAGAAGATGGGGATTGT
>CAYPQJ010000187.1:0-8386 GCA_964412835.1 uncultured Desulfobacteraceae bacterium
TTTTTTTCTCCGGGTGTGTAAATTTGTTTTCCCCTTTCCCTCAACACCCGCTTACCTCTTCTTTTTGTTTCTTCCCTTCCCCCCCCCCGCCCCCCGGGGCCCCCCCCCCCCCCCAACGCGCCCTGAATGCCCTCTGAAAGGCTTCCGGCCCAATCCGGCCGGAAGCCTTTCTATTTTCCTATCAGGCCCCTCGTGCTTTCATATGGCCTTGAGCAATCTTTGATGCAGGTTATCAAAACCGCCGTTGGACATGATGAGTACCATATCACCTGCCCTGGTTTCTGACACCAAAGACGTCAGCAAGGAATCCGTATCCGCAAAACAATGGGCCTCAAGTCCTTTTGTCCCAAGATCGGAAACCAGCTGCTCGGCTGAAAAACGCTCCGCCACAGGAATTTTCTCCATCATGGGGGGCTCACGAATCATCATAACATCCCCGTCATCAAAGGACCCGGCGTATTGCTCCTGAAAAATATTCCGTCGGCTGGAGTTGCTTCTGGGTTCAAATACGACAACCAGCCGCCGATGGGAATACTTCTGTTTGACGGCCTGAACGGTTTCTTTTACGGCTGTGGGGTGATGGGCAAAATCGTCCATCACCATAATGCCCTTTTTCTCGCCGAGGATCTCCTGACGCCGCTTGATGCCCTTAAACGTTTTCAAGGCCTTGAACAGGGTATCCGGGGGAATACCCAGAGCGTGCGCCAAAACCACCGCGGACAGGCAATTTGAGATATTATGACGACCAAAAAGCGGCGTTTCAAAGGTTGTCCGTGCCCGCCCTCCCTGGGCCACCTTAACTACGGTAAATGCTTTCGAATCAGCCATGTCCGCGATCCGCCAATGATTGCCCTTGCCGAAACCGTAGGTTTCAACCCCACATGTCGCCCGCTTTATTTCACCACAAATAGTTTCATCGTCACCATTGGCAATCAGACGTCCACGGGATGGAATCAAATCGATGAGCCTTCGAAAACTGCCGATCACATGGTCCAGATCCCGGTAAATATCCGCATGATCAAACTCGATACTGGTCAGAATAACAAACAAGGGATTATAGTGAAGAAATTTTGGTCCTTTATCAAAAAAAGCGGAATCATATTCGTCCCCCTCAATGACAAAATATCGCCCTTTGCCCAACTTGAAATTCGTTTCAAAATTACGGGGTAACCCGCCAATCATAAAACCCGGATCCATCCCGGCCGTCTCCAGTATCCAGGCAATCAATGAAGAAGTCGTCGTCTTGCCGTGGGTACCGCTGATGACAATGGATTCCTTATCCCCAATGGCAAACTGCCTGATGGCCTGAGGAAAGGAAAGATACGGCAACCTGAGGCGTGAAAGTTCAACCGCCTCGGAGTTCACCCGGGTTATCACATTGCCCACAATGACCATATCAGGTTTCGGTGACAGGTTCCCGGGTCCATAGCCGTCAAACACTGGAATTCCAAGCGATTCCAGAAGCAGGCTCATGGGGGGGTAAACATTCGCATCTGAACCGGTAACCCCATATCCCTGCTCTTTGAGCATTCCCGCAAGTGACGTCATTCCTGTTCCACAAACACCCATCAAATGAATATGCGACAGTTTTTCGGGACGTCGGTTCAACTGAGCCAACAACCTGGGGGGCACAGGCCCTTTTTCCGATTGGAAAGACATCAAAAAATTCCTCTTAACAGCCATACCCTTTGAAAGATTTAGACATAGTGAAAAAAGTTTCGACTTCAAGTAGAAAAGAGGCTTTAAAAGCCATTATCAACTGTGCTGCCCGTATTGACAAAAACCGCTGTGCTTGATACTTTTCACTTGCCTTCAAATAATTCGTCCACCCAAATGTGCCAAAAAGGAGATCCCATGGAAAAAAAGTTTTTTCTGAAATCCCCTACAGGTCTTTTCCTGATGCTTTTTCTGCTCTTTCCACCAACTGTTTCAGCGGAAGAGCCATCCCGGAAAGCTCCCGACAAAGCGTTTTGTGCAAAAATGATACAGCATGGTCAGGAAGCTTACCAACAGGGAAAATACCTGGACGCAAAGGAATATTTTCGAAAAGCGGTGCAGGCAGATCCTTCGTCTGTATCCGCCTGGGCATATTATGATCAAGCTGTGATTTTTGCTTTGGCCGAAAAGGTGGAAAAAAACGCAAACCTCAGCATGCCGGAGACATCCACCCGATCTGGACAGCAGGCCGCGGCGCCCACAGCCAAAACGCCGCCGCCGCCGAAGCCCAAGAAAAAACCCGCCTTCGTCATTGTTGAGGACGAGGGTTGCTGATTTTTGAATTGGGTGTTCAAGCCTTTCTCAAAAAAAAAGGCCCCACAAAACCGGGGCCTTTTTTCATTGCAAACCGTTTATCCTGTACGAATGGTGAAACCTCCTACCATTCCTGATCCAGGTCAATATCGTCCCTTTCGTACTGGGCATCTTTCAATTCATTGCCCTTTTTGATCTCGTCTTCAGTCCAAGGGTCTATGATCAGTGAATCGGCCACCAATTCCCACAGGTATTTGGTCTCAATACCCAAATCATAATGTTTGGTCAGGTCTTTCATGATCTGGTCCCGACAGTTGTGGCAGGGCGCAATGACCATTTTGGCCTGGGTCTCCATGATCTGCTGGGCTTTTACGCGGCCGTAATAGATCCGTTCCGCTTCATAGGGCATGGCCCAGGAGCCGCCGCCGGCACCGCAACAGAAATTGTTCATGCGGTTCGGGTGCATTTCCACAACGTTTTCACAGCACTGCTGGGTCACCCATCTGGGCTCTTCAAAAAAGGCCTCACCAAAAGCCTTCATGCTCTTTCGACCGTAATTGCAGGGGTCATGTATCGTCGTGAGTTCTTTATGGATGGATTTATCGACTTTGATTCTTCCGGTTTCAATATATTCCTTCAAAAGCTCATGCACTGAAACCACTCGGTATTTTTCAAATGTTTCGGGAAACCATGTTTGCAGACTAAGCCTAGTCGCATAGTAAGCGTGGCCTCACTCGGGTAGGAGTAGCGTACTGCACTCCAGTTCCTCCAAATGCTTTACAATCCGCCCGGTAATCTCCCGCATGGACTCATCGTCCCCTGAAAAAAGGCCCCAGTTGACCCCTTCCCATTCCGTGGATGTGGTGGTCCAGTCTTCCCTGGCCGCATAAAAAATGCGCCACCAGAACTTCATGTCGTCCGGTTCTCCAAAAGGCTCCTTGGAATTGACGGTCACCAGGATGTTGGCGCCCTTCTTGTCCACGGGGGCGTAAAACCCCGGGAAACCTTCATCTTCTTCCATTTCCTTGGACAGATCGGCCAGCAGAAACAGGAAATCATCCTTGGGAATGCCGAGGTTATTTCCCCTTTCCAGACACATGGCCACACCCTTGTGAATGGGTCCCGGAACCTTGTCACGCTCACGAAGGGTTCTGGCCCGACGCAACATTTTCAGGATTTCCACCCCTTGAGGGCAGGCATATTCGCAACGCCCGCACAGGGTGCAGATCCAGGGGAAGCGTGAATCGATCAGCTCCTGGTCCAAACCAAGGGCCGCCATTCGAACGGCCTTTCTGGGGTCCATGCCGTCAATGCCGGTAATGGGGCATCCGCCTGCACACGTGCCGCAGGTGAAGCAGACATCCGCCCATTCCGGAGCAACCCTTAACCTGCTCTCTTTTCGATTTATGGTTAGCGGTTCCATATAATTAACCTCCTCCGTTTGTCTTCTAACCCGTTATTCTTAATAGTTGCACTTTTCTAGGACCTTCTGAACTAAATGTCAATGGGGAAATGAAAAAAAACAGCGGAAAATCTAAAGGGGAAACCGGGGGAACCCCGAAAGAAAAAAGTTAAAATGTAGCTACAATGTAAATATTTCTATTGCCAATTTTTTTTTCATACTGTAAGAGATATTTTTAAACCGGCAAACGGGAAGCTGGCAGAAGACCTTTGTGACATCAAATTATTATTGGGTACTATTTGTTATATTCATATGGGATATAATTTTAAGAATATAATTGAGTTCGCATATTTTATTTAAATTTCAGGAGGTTCACTTATGGATTTTGGATTAAGCGAAGAGCTGCAGATGCTCCGCGATATGGCGCGTGATTTTGCCGCCGAGAAAATCGCTCCCTTTGCAGACGAATGGGATGAAAAACACTATTTCCCCTATGAAGAAGTCGTCAAGCCCATGGGAGAGCTTGGCTTTTTCGGCACCGTTATCCCCGAGGAATACGGCGGTAATGAAATGGGATGGCTGGCAGCCATTATTTTAACCGAAGAAATCGCCCGCGCTTCCAGTTCCCTCCGGGTGCAAATCAACATGCTGACCCTCGGCTGTGCCTTTACCATCTACCGTTACAGCACCGATGATGAAATCAAGAAAAAGTACATTCCGAAACTGGTTAGCGCCGAATACATGGGCGGTTTCGGCATTACCGAACCCAATGCCGGTTCCGACGTGATGGCCATGAAATCTACGGCCCAGGACAAAGGGGACCATTGGCTGTTAAACGGCTCAAAAACCTGGATATCCAATACCAGCGTGGCCGACGCCCTTATATTTTATGCCTATACGGACAAAGAAGCCAGAGGCAGAGGCCTCTCTGCATTCGTGATTGAACCCAAAAATTTCAACGGTATTTCCACTACGAATCTGGACAAGATGGGATCCAGATCATCACCAACCGGCGAAATCTATCTCGAGGACACCAAGGTTCCCAAAGAAAATATCCTGGGAAAACCGGGCGACGGCGCAAAAATCGTCTTCGGCTCCCTGAATCAAACCCGCCTTTCCGCTGCTGCCGGCGGCATCGGCCTGGCCCAGGCCTGTCTGGATGCGGTCACCGCCTATTGCCAGGAAAGAGAGCAGTTCGGAAAACCCATCGGCCAGTTCCAGATGAACCAGGACTTGGTGGCGCAGATTACCACGGAAATTGAAGCAGCCCGACTGATCGTTTACAAGGCGGCCTGGCAAAAGGACCAGGGGAATCTGGGGAACACCCTCGAGGTGGCTCAAGCCAAATATCTGGCGGGAGAAATTGCCGTCAAGGCAAGCCAGGTAGCCCTGAAAATCCTCGGCGCCTACGGCTACTCGACGGAATACCCGGTGGCGCGTTATTACCGGGATGCACCCACCTATCAAATGGTGGAAGGCTCAAGCAATATCTGCAAGTGGATCATTGCCCTGGATCAATTGGGCATTCGAAAAGCGAACAGATAAGGGACGATAAACGGAGGAAGTAATGAAACCATATTTTGAAGAAATGACCCCTTTTGGGAAACCGCTCACCGACAAACAGATTGAGGCCGCTAAAGAAAACGTTGCAGATATCAAAGGGGTTGAAAAACAGGTTAACGATGCGGTTAAAGCCGTCAAAAACGCCGGTCTCCCTGAAAAAATTCTCAAAAAACGAGGACAGTTAAACGTCTGGGAACGCATTGAATACCTCATCGATCCGGGAACATGGTGTCCGCTTCACACCCTTTATGATCCCCAGTTTAATGAAGAAGGCACCACCGGGGTCATTGACGGACTGGCCAAAATCAACGGCAAATGGGCTGTTGTCATCGGTTTCAATAACAAGGTCATGGCCGGTGCCTGGATTTCCGGACAAGCGGACAATCAGCTTCGGGTCACGGATACGGCCAAGCGACTGCACGTCCCCCTGGTATGGATCGTGAACTGCAGCGGCGTCAAACTGCCGGAACAGCAGGAAGTCTATGCCAACCGTCGCGGCAACGGCACTACTTTTTTCCGCCATGCGGAGCTTGAAAAACTAGGCGTGCCCATTCTGGCCGGCATTTACGGCACCAACCCCGCAGGCGGCGGATACCAGGGCATCAGCCCCACCATTCTGCTGGCCCATAAGGACGCGAATATCGCTGTGGGCGGGGGCGGCATCGTCAGCGGCATGAGCCCCAAGGGGAAATTTGATGAGGATGGTGCCGAGCAGTTGATCGAATCCACGCGCCACTTCAAGGAGGTACCGCCGGGCAGCGTTCCCATCCATTTCAATGAAACGGGCTTCTTTAAAGAAGTCTATGAAACTGAAGAAGGCGTTCTGGATGCACTAAAAAAATATGTGGACATGTGTCCGGCCTATGATCCCAACTTTTTCAGGGTGGCTGAACCTAAGGAACCCAAATTCGCAGGTGAAGACATTAACAGCATTGTGGCCTTCAATCAGAAGCGCAGCTACAGCCTGGATGAAATGATGGCCCGTATTTTTGACAACAGTGAGCACATGGAATTCCGGCCCGGTTACGGCCCTGAAGTCTATACGGGACTGGCCAAAATCAATGGATTCCTGATGGCCTTCATCGGAAACCGCCAGGGGTTCCTGGGGGCCAAATACCCTGAATACGCACCTTACCCCGGGATCGGTGGGAAGCTGTATCGGCAGGGCTTGATCAAGATGAATGAATTTGTCACCCTCTGTGGCCGCGACCGGGTTCCCATCGTATGGTTCCAGGACACATCCGGCATCGATGTGGGAGATATTGCCGAGAAAGCGGAACTTCTGGGCCTGGGACAATCCCTCATCTACTCCATTGAACAAACGGACGTTCCTCAGATCTGTATTGTACTCAGGAAAGGCACCGCAGCCGCCCATTACATCATGGGAGGTCCCACCAGCAATAACCACAATGCCTTCACCCTTGGAACGCCCACCACGGAGATCTATGTGATGCACGGGGAAACAGCGGCTGCCGCTTCCTTTGCACGACGGCTGGTCAAGGAAAAGGATGCCGGTCGGCCCCTGGGGCCCGTCATTGAAAAAATGAACGACCTGGCCCAACAGTATCATGACCAGTCAAGACCCGTATATTGCGCCAACAGGGGCTATGTGGATGAAATCGTCTCATTCCCCATGCTGAGAAAATACATTGCGGCTTTTGCGGGTTGTGCGTACCAGAATCCCATTTCCATCTGCCCGCACCACCACATGATGCTTCCCAGAATCATCAAGGGATAACACACCCCAAACAAAAAGAGCGGGGCCTTCTGATGAAGGCCCCGCTCTTTATTTTACCCCCCCTCAACCTATTGCCTGAAGGTTACCAAAGGGTTTTTCATTGTTTTTCAACACCTCTCCACGAGTGCTGATCACCAGGATTTCCAGTGGTATCTCTTTTTCAGCGGCCGCCATGGCACGCTGGATCATCACGGGCAATCCTGAGCAACAGGGGACTTCCATAATCAAAGCCGTAACACTTTTGATGTCGGCAGTCTTAAAAATATCCGTGAACTTTTGAATATAGGCTTCCGCATCATCAAATTTCGGGCATCCGATCATGACCACCTTTCCCTTAAGGTAATCCCGGTGAAAATTGGCGCAGGCAACCGTTGTGCAATCCGCCGCAACCAGCAGATCCGCGCCTTTCAGAAAAGGGGCATGGGGCTGGATGAGATGAATCTGAACCGGCCAGTGAGAGAGATTCGACGGGCCGCCGTCTTCCACACCCGTGGGAATAAAAGTCTGGATCCGGGAGGATGGACAGCCGGCAGCCGAAAGGGTTTTCTCCGAATTCTTTACCTTTTCCTTCAAGTACACTTCCACCGCCTCTTCGTCGAAATCCTCTGCTTCGCGCTCCACAATCCGAAGGGCATCATTGGGGCACTCACCCATGCAGGCGCCCAATCCATCGCAATATTTTTCCGCCACCACGCGGGCTTTTCCGTCAATCACCTCTATGGCACCTTCGGCACAGGCGGGCACGCATTCACCGCACCCGTCGCAAAGCTCATCATCTATTTCGATTATCTTACGCATGACTTTCATGGGCTTTCTCCTTTACCTCATTTCAACAGTGTTTTTTCAGCAAGCTTTCGGCCACTATCCGTCAGGAATGATTTTTTCATGATGCGGTCCAATTGTTCCCTGTCGGAGGGTTTATGCTTTTGTGCTTCTTCCAGGTTAGCGATCAAATCCGCATCAAAAAGGCTCTTGAAATTAACGGTTTCCTCTTTTTCGGGATGATGGTGATGGCCGATGATATGACAAACCTCGTCAATAATTTCTTCGGCAGCGCCCAGCTTGAGCAAAATCTCCCTGGCGATTGAAGGCCCTTCTTTTTCCTGATATCGGGCGGCAGCACTGTTATATTTTCTTTCCGCCTCCTTGATGCCGATGTCGTGAAGATATGCAGCAGAAAGGATAACAGCCAGATTCCCCTGCTCTTCCCGTCCAATCTGTTCCGCGTAACGCGCCACACGGCTCGCATGACCGATTCTTTTAAAATCCACCTTGAAATAGCGCTTCATTTCAATGGCCACCCTGTCCTTAAGCAAATCTTCCTTTCCTTTAAGGAGTTCAGGAGGGAGGTTCCCGATGCATTGTTCCGCGTGCGGGCAGTAAGAAGCGCATCCGAAATCGAGATCGGGATTAAGAAAGCGATGGCCGCATTT
>CAYPQJ010000188.1:0-8350 GCA_964412835.1 uncultured Desulfobacteraceae bacterium
ACCATCGAACGCGTGGCCCATGAATTCCTGGAGGCGGCCCGAATCGGCAGCACCATTACCATTGATGGGCACGAACTCCCCTACCGGCCCGCGTCCGCCGTGCTCTTTCGCGGGGGGGAAGGGCATGAAAATTCCCACCACTCCTGCCTGGCCGTATCCATGCTCAACGCCATCGTGGGCAACTGCGATCTGCCCGGGGGAACCCTGGGCTGGCCCGCCCGATCTCTGGGGTTTCCCGAAACCGGAAAGCTGAAATTTGAGCCCTACAAAGGGGTGGACGGGATGATCGAAACCGACAACTTTTTCACACGCCTTCACGGCCCATGGCCACCCCACCTGCCCCACAAGGCGGCGGACCCGTCGCTGGAAAACATCTTCACCCTGGCGCCCTTCACCTTTGTGTACGGATCCAGCGACCAGGAAAAACTGTGGAAAAAGGTGGGACTTGAGGATCACCGCTTCGAGGTCATGTTCAGCTACGGGTGCAACTCCATCATGAGCCTGGCCAACCCCTTTGTGACCGCCGAAACCGTCAAAAAAATCCCTTTTGTGGTGGTGTTCGAACTGTTCAACACGGAACTCACCGAAGGATTTGCAGACATCGTTCTACCCGATACCAGTTACCTGGAGGAATCCTCCTGGGCCGAGGGCTACGCCTTCAATTTCAACCACGCTTTCGGCATGGATGACTGGTGCTACCATGTTCAACAACCGGTGGTGGAACCCCAAGAGGAGAGAAGGACCACCATTGAGGTGGTCCGGGAGATTCTGGATCGGGTGGGCGGCACCCCGGCCGCAAACGCCTTCTACAACTTCTTCTGCGAATTCGACGAGACCAATCGGCTGGACTCCCATGAAATCCCTTCCCAGCCCGAAATGTGCGACCGGGTGCTGCAACACTTCTTTGGAAAGAACCACGGTTGGGAGTACTTCAAAGAACACGGGTTCATCCGGTGGCCCAAAAAGGTAGAGGAGGCCTACTGGCGGCATTTCATTGACGCCAGGCACCCCATCTATTTGGAGTATCTGGTGGAAATCGGGGAGCGGGTAAAGGAGATCACCGAAGAGGCGGGAATAGATCTGGACATGGAGCAGTACACCCCTCTGATCAGTTGGTTCCCCTGCTCCATTCACCGGGTGGAGGACCCTTCCTTTGACCTTTATTGTTTCTCTTACCGGGATATTGTCCATACCGGGTCCCACACCATGGAGCAACCCTGGCTGGATGAGGCCAGCCGCATGAACCCCTACACCTATAACATCACCATGAACACGGCCACGGCCCGGAAGCGGGGGTTGAAGGACGGGGATATCATTGAGCTGGAATCCACAAGCGGGGGCAAGGTTCAGGGTCCCCTGAAACTCATGGAAGGGCAGCATCCCCAGACCATGGGCATCGCCGCCTGCAGCGGACACTGGGCCAGGGGAATGCCCATTGCCAGGGGAAAGGGCATCAATTTTGATACCCTCATGGCCAACGATCTGGAGCATGTGGACCCTGTCAGCCTGAATATCGAGACGGCCGCCAGAGTAAAGGTCCGCAAAGTGAGAAACGGAAAAGCATAAAGAAAGAGGGCACCAAAATGAAACTTGGACGCTACATCGTCGATACCCATGTGCATGCCCAGCGCCATGCGGCCGGCCCGGAATTCAAAAAGGCGGGGCTCACCGACTACAAAAAGATCGATTACCGGGAGCTTGCCAGGGTGATGCCATTCCTTAAAACCTATGACAACTCCGAACGGCTTCTCTACGACATGGATTGCTACGGGGTGAACATGTGCATCCTCAGTTCGGCATTCGGCATGAACAATGAGATCAACATGGCCCTGGTGGACCGGTATCCCGACCGATTCAGGGCCCTGGCCTATCCCAAGGAGACAGCGGACAGGGCCCTGGCCGGCGAGATGGAATGGACCATGGAAGCGGCCGTGGAAGAGCTGGACCGGCTCCTGTCCACGGGAAAGTTTATCGGCACCGGAGAAGGCATGCCCGCCAACCCCAGGGGCGTCATGAACCAGAAGACCTTAAGCCAGACGGAGCGCATGGATCAGCTCAGGATGGTAATGGAATTGGGCCGGAAACACCAGGTCCCGGTGAGAGTCCACAGCGGATCGCCCATGGGTTATCCGATTTCCTATACCTTTTGGCCGGAAAATTTTCACCCTTCCTGGATACGGGACCTGGCCACGGAATACCCCGAGGTTCCCATCGTCTTCGACCATGGTGGCATGCAGGGAGGACGTTGGGAAACCCTGGTGGAGGAGTGCATCCAGGTGGCTGCCAATCACGACAATGTTTACCTGGAAACCGGCCTTTACTGGACCGAACTTTACTACAAGGCCCTGTTGGACCCCAATGTGGGTCCCGAGAAACTCATGTGGGGAACCGACTGGGGGGCCAGCATTCCCATCCATACCCAGTTGGGGTGTGAACCCCAGACGTATGCGGTTCAGATCCGAAAACAGGGCATTGTCACCCACCAGGTGGACGTGATGGGGTGGAGCCTGAAGCAGGTGAGCAGACTGAACATTTCACAGGACGACCTGAATCTCATCTTGGGAGGCAACGCGCTTCGCGTGTACAACATACCCTTTTCGCTAACTCGCATGTTCAGACCTGTGGCGTAAAGCAGGGTAGGTTCATGTAACCATACAAAGGAGGAGAGTCGCCATGAATAGAGTACAGTATCGAGGAGGTATTCATATCAACCATGCCAAATGCATTGGTTGCGGCACCTGCTACGAAGTGTGCCCTTCGGATATTTTTGAGTTCGACAGTGACAATAACCTGATAACGGTGGCGTATCCGGAAGAATGCTGGTATTGCGGCGCCTGTCTCTATGACTGCCCCGTTGAGGGTGTTCTTACCATGGATTTGCCGCTGGCCTGTTTATGATTCTATTGGTGCAAAGGAGGTTCCACATATGAGCAAGAATGATGAACAAATCACGACGGACGTTTTGGTGCTGGGAGGCGGATTGGCCGGTTGCTTTGCGGCCATCAAGGCTGCGGAATCCGGCGCCCGAGTTGTGCTTTTTGAAAAAGGTCATATTCGACGCAGCGGGAACGGCGCCACCGGGCTCCATCGAATTCCGCTCATACATCCCGACCACAATATGGATTTCGGTGAGTTTGCCAAGCTCAATGTGAAATTCGCCGCCGGGATCTGTGACGAGGATGTGTCCTATGAATTCGCCAGGGATACCCTGGACCGAATCCTTGATCTGGAAAGCTATGGGATCAAGGTTCGAAACGACGATGGTTCCTTTACCTTCAAACCTGCCCCGGACATCTGTCCGGGTACCCCTGTGATTTGGGCGCCCGGTCCCACGGTCTGGCATGACATGAAACCGATCCTGGCCAAAAAAGTGGAGAGTTTTCCCGAGGTAACCGTCTTCAACCGGACCGCAGCCGTAGGGCTCCTGAATGACGGAGGCCGGACAGGCGGGGATATGGCCGGGGCCGTGGGATTGGAAACACGCACCGGGAAGGTGCTGGTCTGCCGGGCCAAAGCCGTGATCCTGACCACCGGCGGGTCCTATCGGCTAGGCCGTCACAAAGACACCCTCTACGCCCCCACCCGGTTCATAGAGTGCGGTTGTCCCACCAACTGCGGGGAAGGGATTGTGATGGCCTACCGGGCCGGCGCCGATCTGGTCAACATGGAATTTGCCAAATATACAACTATTTGGAAGGACTTCAGCCACTGGGGGGTGGGTCCGGCCATGGGTTTGTTGCGGCCTATGGATGGGTTTGGAAAACCTTTTATGCCCGAGCCCGGTGAGGAGATCAGCCTGTCAGGGATCGGATACAGGCGGACCATGAACTTGGGATACGACACCCTTGGCCCCGACTACTACGACGCCTCATCCCTTTCGGGGTATCCGGAAAACAAGGGTGACATGCAGCGGTTTCTCTGGGCACTTGAAAACGAATCCACCAGCCCCGGGTATTTTCTTTGGATGAAAGAAAGGGAAGAGGATTTTCGGAAAGGCCCGGTGGAATTTGAGTGGCATCCACCTTATATCCACAACAACCAGGCAGGCATTCATATGAATCCTGATGCAAAGGCCAGCATGGAAGGACTCTATTGCGCCGGAGACCTCACCGGCGGGAGCTGGCGTCACAGCAGTGGCGGCGCCTTTGTGTTCGGGGCCCGGGCCGGCACAAATGCGGCCCGATACGCAAAAGAGGCCCCTTTCAAGGAGATCGATCCAGAGCAGGTCCAGGCGGAAAGAGATCGTATTTTCGGCGCTACGGCCGTAAAACCTGAACAGGGATACAGTTGGATCGAACTGGAAGACAAGGCCCGTCAGATCGCCTCGGAATACGGCCCCCCTTATACCAACGATCCCAAACTGGAACGGGGAATCCACCATCTGGAGAGGATCAGGCGAAAATACCTGCCGGCGCTCTATGCCGAAAACCCCAGGGAGATCATGCGGGTATCGGAGGTAAAAGCCATTTTTGATGCGGTGGAGATTTATCTGCGTTCGGCACTTTTTCGAAAGGAGAGCCGCGCTCCCATGGCCAGTCTTCTCCGTAAGACCGAATACCCGAACCGGGACGACGCCAACTGGTTGAAGCATACCTTGATCCGTCGTCTTCAGGGCCGGATGACCCTTTCCACCCGGGAAGTGAAACGTCTGGAAAAAGCGGTCAATGGATAATCAGTAAACAGCTCATTTCGAATCCAAAAAGGAGCATGGGCATGCACCCCCATTATTCGGTTCTCGACCCCAATCTGGAACAATTGCCCGAAAAGGCCGTGGAAGACCTTCAGTTCCGGCGTTTGGCGGCCCAGGTTCGCCAATGCTACCGGCACACCGCCTTTTGGCGCAGGAAGTTCGACGAGACGGGTCTTACGCCGGAGAATATTGGAACGCTTTCGGATCTCCATAAAATCCCCTTCTGCACCAAAGCCGAACTCCTGGCAGACCAGGAAAAACATCCCCCCTTTGGAAGCTATCTCTGCGTCCATCCTTCACGGCTGACCCAATACTTTACCACCTCCGGCACAACCGGCCGCCCCTTGGTGCGGGTCTATTCGGATCGGGACTGGCAATATATCCGGCAGCGCTTTTTGCGCAGGCCCTTTTTAAGCCATGGGGACATAGCCGTGCTGCTGGGGCCCACAGACGGTCTTCTGGGTCCCACCGCCGCTGTGGACAGCTGGGAGGCCATGGGAGCCCTGGTCATTCGGGCGGCCCGCAACAGCACCGAGGAAAAAATTCGCATCATCCACCGTTTGAAGCCCAAACTGGTGTGCGGCACCGCATCCTTTCTTCTATACCTGGCCGAGAAGGCCGGAAACGAGGACATGCACTTTCATCGGATGGGAGGGGTTGGTATCCTTCTTTCCGTGGGGGAGCCGGGGGCCGGCATTCCGGCCACCCGGGAGCGTCTTTTGAAAGGTTGGTCGGCCCGGGCTGTCATCGATGGGTTCGGGATCACCGAGCTTTTCCCCATGGGGGGCAGCTGCCCCGGATGCGGGGATACCCATATCTCCAACGATTTTGTCATTGTGGAGGTGGTGGATCCGGAAACCGGAGAAGCCCTGCCCCCGGGAATGCCGGGCGAACTGGTGTACACCAATATCATCGGGGAAACCCAGCCCCTTCTCCGCTACCGGTCCAGGGACATGGGCCGTATCGCCCCCTTCGGCCCCTGCCCTGCGTGCGGATCCACGGCAACCCGCATTGTGGGCGGCATTCAAGGAAGGGTGGATGAGATGATCTGGTACAAGGGCATCAACATCTTCCCTTCTTCCATGGAAGCGGTGGTCAGGGGGTTTCATGAACTCACCGATGAATTCGAGATCGTCCTTCGGCAGGAAGGGGAGGCACAAACCCTTGCGGTGAGGGCCGAGGCGGTTTCCGGTCTATCGGCGGAAGATCGGAAAGGACTCGGAGAAAGGGTGTCCCAGAGGCTTGTGGAGGCATTGGAAGGGGTTCATGCGGGGGTGGAAATCCTGGATGAGGGGACCCTTCCCAGGACCGAATACAAAGGGCGCCGGGTGCGGGATCTTCGTCCCGGTTAGACCCACAAAATATATTTAACATCCAACAACCCATAAGGAGGAGAAAATGAAAAGACGAATTTTTTGGACAACGGCAGTCGTATCATTCTGTTTTGTGGCTTTTGCTTTTTTGACCCCCGCCATGGCGGAAAAGCCCATCAATCTGAGAATGTCCAGCTTTGTCCCACCCATGCACTTCATGAACAGCAAGATCCTGCAGCCCTGGATCGATATGATCGAGGAACGCACCAAGGGAAAGGTCAAAATCAAGATCTACGCCGGAAGCGCTCTGGGCAAACCCCAGGACCAGTACGACATGGCCGCACGGGGAGTGGCGGACATCACCTGGGGAATCCTGGCCTATACGCCGGGCCGCTTTCCGTTGGTAACCGTCATGGAACTTCCCTTCATGAGTCCCAACGCGGAGATCGGCAGCCGCATGGCTCAGCGGCTCTACGAAAAGGGCGTCTTCGGGGATGAGTTCAAGGATGTTAAGATGCTGGCCCTGGGCATGCCCCCCAACATGGACCTGCACACCAGCAAAAAACTGGTAAAAACCCTGGCGGATCTCAAAGGGATGAAGATCCGGACCCCTTCAGCCATGATGGGAAAATTGATCAAGAAATGGGGCGGCGCGCCCGTGGCCATGTCCGCGCCCGAGGTCTACATGTCCCTGGAACGGGGGGTGATCGACGCCATCTTCCTGGATCCCCTGACCCTTATGGGAATCAAATGCAACGAGGTCACCCAATATCACACCCGGGTGGGGATCTCCACCACGGTTTTCTTTTTCGCCATGAACCGGAAGGTGTGGGACAAGCTGCCCCCCGATATTCAGAAAGTGATCAGCGAGCTTTCAGGAGAGTCCCTGTCCGCCGACATGAACGGAAAAATCGCGGATCGCGCCGTGATAAGGGTCTACAAAAAGCTGAAAGCCTCGGGAGATGAAATCTACACCCTGCCTCCGGCGGAACTGGCGGTATGGGAGAAGTCGGCACAACCGGCCTTTGGGGAATGGGTGAAGGCCATGGAAGAGAAAGGACTTCCGGGAAAGAAGGTGCTGGAAGAGGCCCTTCAGATGAAGAAAGCATGTAGCAAGAAGAAGTAGCGTTTCTGGAAAAAGCATGGGTGCCCCGCCGGAGTTTACCCGGCGGGGCACGTTTTGATGATTTTCCGAGAGGGTGAATGAAACCATGAGCATCAAGGAAAGCGCTGAGCAGTTCAGGGATATTGTTTTTCAGTCCAGCCGGGCCATCAACAGTGTGGGGGTGCTTTTCCTCATGGCCATGATGTTCCTGATGGTGGTGGATGTGTTTCTGCGCCGGGTGTTCAACGAGCCGCTGACCGGTTCCTTTGAAGTGGTTCAGCTCATGCAGGTGACCCTGGTCTATCTGGGAGTGGCCTACACCACCGTCAAGAAGGCCCACATCAGCATCGATCTCATCACCTCCCACCTTTCCAATCGGACCTCGGCCCTGTTGGAGAGCATTGTGCTCTTTCTCTCACTGGGGTTCTTTGCCCTCATTACCTGGCGAAATATCCTGCGGGCCGAGGAACTATGGACGGGAAAGGCCACCTCCGTCCTTCTGTCCATTCCCCTTTTTCCCTTCTATTATATGCTGGCCTTTGGGTGCGGTCTGCTCTGCCTGGTGCTTCTGGTTCAACTGGTCGAAACGGCTTCCAGGGTCTTCAAAGGTTTCCCCGGCCTTCGGACGGGCATCCTGTATTCCCTTGTGCTGGGCGTGGTTTTCCTGGGCGTGGCCCTATGCGCCCATTGGATCGAGTGGGAGATGGACCCCTTGCTGGCAGGGGTTCTGGGGATCGTAATGCTTTTTATCCTCATGGCCGCGGGTATGCCCATCGCTTTTTCCATGGGTCTGGTAGGCTTTGCCGGATACTGCTATGTGGTGGGGGTGGACGCAGGTTTCAGTCAGCTGGAAAGCGTCCCCTACGGAGTAGGCTCCGATTACATACTGAGTGTCCTGCCCTTGTTTCTCCTCATGGGGCAATTCGCCTTTTATTCCGGTTTGAGCCAGGATCTCTACGATACCTCCTACAAGTGGCTGGGGCATTATCCCGGGGGGCTGGCCATGGCTACCGTGGGCGGATGTGCGGCCTTTGCGGCGGTTTGCGGCTCCAGCGTGGCCACCTCGGCCACCATGGGGACCGTGGCCCTGCCCGCCATGCGCAAATACAAATACGATGATCGGCTTGCCCTGGGAAGTATTGCGGCCGGGGGCACAGTGGGCATTTTGATTCCCCCCAGCATCGTGTTCATTCTCTACGGGGTGCTCACCGAGCAGTCCATCGGCAAACTCTTTCTGGCCGG
>CAYPQJ010000189.1:0-8286 GCA_964412835.1 uncultured Desulfobacteraceae bacterium
GGCACCCTGAACGTTGTTCTGGCCCCGAAGGGGGTTTACGCCGCTGGAGGGCTTTCCGATGTGGCCGGTGAGCATGGCCAGGTTGGCCAGGGATTTCACGTTATCCACCCCGTGGGAATGCTCCGTAATACCCAGGGTATACAATATGGTGGAAACCCTGGAAGTGGCGTAAGCGCTGGCGACTTCACGGATGACATCCGCGGGTACACCGCAGATGGAAGAAGCCTTTTCCGCCGGATATGCCAGCACGGTCTCCCTGAAGCTTTCAAAACCTTCGGTTCGTTCCCGGATGAATTCACCATTGTGCCAGTTGTTTTTCAGGATCTCGTTCATGACCCCGTTTAGAAAAACCACGTCCGTCCCGTACTTGATTTTCACATGAACGTCGGCTAAAAGGGTCAGTTGAATTTTTCTAGGGTCAACAACGATCAGCTTCGCCCCTTTCTGTTTGGCCCGAAAAATACGGTGGGCAATAAGGGGGTGGGCCTCCGTGGTGTTGGAACCGATCACGAACACGCAATCCGCATCCTGAATCTCGGGGATAGAGTTCGTCATGGCCCCACTGCCAAAAGCTGCGGCAAGACCTGCCACCGTGGGGGCATGTCAGAGCCTTGCGCAATGGTCAACATTGTTGGTCCCGAATCCGGCCCGACAAAGTTTTTGCAGCAGATAGTTTTCTTCATTGCTGCAACGGGCCGAACTTAAAAAGGCAAGGCTGTTTCCGCCGTTTCGTTCCCGGATGGATGAGAGATTGGACACAACAGTTTCCATGGCCTCTTCCCATGAAGTCTTCTGCAATTTGCCATTTTTTCGAACCAGCGGCGACATGAGACGGTCGGGGCTGTGAACAAATTCATGCGCATTCCAACCTTTAATGCAAAGCTTGCCCTCGTTCATTGGCGCACCCTTGACGGGGATGGTGCGGACCAACTTTCCATCCATCACCTCCAAAAACATCTGGCAGCCGCAACCGCAGAATGGGCATGTGGTCTTCACAAATTTGTAATCCATAAAAATTCCTTTCCCATGGAAAGTTGAAGGGCCCCTGATAAAGGCATTTTGTTATGCCATTTGCGACATATTGCTCTGCAAAAAAATTCCCTACCTTTGTTTCTCCATAAAGATCTATCAAAGTCCATACTTGGATTATAATCGAATATGTTGCTGTAAAACACTCTTTTCCCGATGAAATAACTTGGCGGATTTCGTTTTGAAAGGGGTATATCAAAACCGATACGCTATGTCAATAGAGACATACCAAAAACCACTTGAATTCTCCATTTCCGGTTGCAGCATTTTATATTATGTGCTAAAAAACATGTATGGAACAACGGCAACCGTTTCATATTCGATCAAAAATCTGGATTGAGGACGAATCAGGAAATGTGGTATTCGGTCTTGGCAGGCTGAAAATCCTTGATGCCATTGATCGGCTGGGTTCCATCCAAGGCGCCGCCAAAGAATTGAAGATGAGTTACAGAGCAATCTGGGGTAGAATCAAAGCAACGGAAGAGCGCCTTGACCGGCCCCTGCTGATCCGAAACATCGGGGGGCGTACCGGGGGAGGATCCCAACTGACGCCTTTCGCGCTAAACCTGCTGGTACATTTCCGTCATCTCCATCACCGGATCACAACCCTATCTGATTCAGAGTTTGAAAAAAGCATGGCACCCACTTTCATGCCGGATTAAGAAAAGTCAATCAACTCTCACGGTTCCGTATGGTCAGATAGCAGCAATCGCCAAGGTAAACGATCTTGTTTTGGTAACTCACAATGTTGAAGATTTCAAACTATTTTCAGGATTGAAATCCGAAAACCGGCACACATAAAAAATCCGGCTTAAAGGAGGCCCCATGTTTGATTACCTGCTTGACGAATCACAGAAAAAATTTATTGATGAGGTGCGCGACTTTGTAAACTGGGTTCCGCGGGAGATGATTCTCGACATGGATGCGGACCTGATCAAATTTCCCAAAACCTTTCTGAAAGAGGCGGGATTGCGGAATCTTCTGGGATGCCGCTACCCCAAAAAATGGGGCGGCCGCGAAATGGACTGGGTCACCACCTGCGCCGTCCTGGAAGAAATCGGAACCCTCGGGTACGAATTTGCCTGTGTCTTCGGGGTCGGCGCAGAGCTGGTCTGTGACGCCATCATGCAGCACGGCACTGGGGCACAGAAGGAAAAATATGTCAAACCCCTGCTGAAGGGAGATGTTTTTGCGGCCGAATGCCTGACGGAGCCCCGGGGAGGATCGGATTTTTTCGGCGCCACCACAAAGGCTGAAGACAAGGGGGACTATTTCCTTTTAAACGGCCAGAAGCGGTTTATCGTAGGCGGCGAGGGGGCGGACTATTTCCTTGTCTATGCCCGCACGGAATTCGATACCAAAAGCAAACCCCAGGATTCCCTGACAGCCTTTATCGTAGATCGCGGCCCGGGGGTGGAAACCGAATATCTCTACGGTCTCATGGGATGCCGGGGCGGGGGAACGGCCCGCCTGATTTTTAAGGACGTAAAAGTGCCGAAGGAAAATATTGTGGGTAGAAAAAATGGGGCCTACGATGTTTTCAACACCATGATGATACCCGAACGTCTGGGATCGGCGGTCATGGCCCTGGGATCGGCCCGTGTGGCCCTGGATATCGCCACAAAGTACACGTCCCGACGAAAGGCCTTTGGGGCCACCATCAACAATTTTCAGGGGGTCAGTTTTCAGGTGGCTGAAGCCGCAACGCTTCTGGATGCGGCCCGTGCGCTGGGGTATGCCACGGCCAGAGCCGTGGATTCGAACGTCGGCATGCACCGAATCCGCAGGATGGTTTCCGAATCAAAGAAATTTATCACGGAATCATGCCAGAAGGTGGTTCACAATGCCATGCAGGTGGTGGGCGGCATCGGATACACCAATATTTTTCCCATTGAACGAATCTACCGGGATATCCGTTTGGCCTCCATATGGACCGGCTCCAGCGAAGTGATGAGCATGATCATCGCCCATGAATGGTACCGGGAACGGCTGAAAACCGAAACCGCTGCCGGTGAACGGGACTATGAGGCCGATGCACCGGAAGCGTTTGCGGTTGATGAAAAGATCTACGAATGAGATGCCCTTTATTTTCTAAGAACTGCGGTACGTCCAAAAAGGATCTTGTAGTTGTCTTCAAGGACAAGGCCTGATGTTTCGGCCTGAGCGATGCTTTTTTGAAAATTCTTTGCTGAAACATGAAAAGGCGGCTCAGTCATCATGAACCGACCATTCACCGCCAGATTATCCGCTACCTGGCCCATGAACCGATCCGGATCGGGGACCTCGTGAACCATGTAAAACGCCAGAATAAACTGAGCCTTTACGTTCAAATTCAAATCGTTCCCACGCGCAAGGCATGTTTCAATTCTGTTTTCAACTCCCATCTTTTTCGCCCTTCGCATAACGCCATCCAGCATCTTCTGCTGAATGTCCAGGGCCACCACCTTTCCGGAATTCCCCACCAACTTTGCCAGCCCCATGGAATTAAACCCAAGGCCGCATCCCAGGTCCACCACCGTCATATCGGGTCTGATATATTTTCCAAAAAGCTTCTCCGGATTGTGTGCCAGCAGTCTCAATCGATGGTCAAAGGTATACGCCAGCCACCAGGGACAAACATGAATGTCCATTTTATCGAATCTCCATTTTTTAAATGATCGCGCGCAGAATCTCACCGCTTTTTAC
This sequence comes from uncultured Desulfobacteraceae bacterium, assembly GCA_964412835.1. Taxonomy (GTDB): domain Bacteria; phylum Desulfobacterota; class DSM-4660; order Desulfatiglandales; family Desulfatiglandaceae; genus NaphS2. The sequence continues at coordinate 3,715 of CAYPQJ010000189.1, forward strand.
AACATTAACGAACAGATATCAATCGATATTGATCATATAAACAGCCCCCGAGACCTGTGCGGCCAATTGAGAATTGACATTGAAAAGAGAAAAATCTAAGATTGCCGCGACTTTTCATATATGGATACCTTTCACCCGAGGATTACCGCTCCCTTGAACACTGCTTTTGAAATCTATAAACACATTATCCCGGATTTCTCTCTTTTTCAGGAAAGTCTGATAAGACCTTTTCCCGTTCACCTGAGAATGAACCGCCTCTTGGCACAGCCTTCCAAAGTGGTGTCAGCCCTGAGAAAAAAAGGCATTGTGATGACACGGGTCTGCCGGGAACATGATACCCTTTATGTAGCGGAGGATCTCCCCTATCCCGGAAATCTGCTGGAGTATTTTCTAGGACATATTCACCCGCAGGCCATGACCTCAGCGCTGGCGGCATTGGCGCTACGGCCCCGGAAACATGCCCTTATCCTGGACATGTGTGCGGCGCCGGGAGGCAAAAGCGCTCACTTGGCGGACTTGATGGAAAACACGGGGTTCCTCGTCTGCAACGATCTCTACACAAATCGTCATGTATCCCTGGGGCATACCCTTTCCAGACTGGGGGTGCAGAATTCGGTGGTGACCGGGTATCAGGCACAGGAGTTTCCTTTGCGCCGGCAATTTGATTATGTTCTGGCAGATGTTCCGTGCTCCTGCGAAGGCAGATTCAGAGAAACATCGAAAATCACCCAATATCGGGAAGACAAAGGGAGAGCACAGCTCCCTGATATTCAGAAAAAGATACTCTTACGCGGGTTTGATCTTCTTAAGAATAATGGAGAAATGCTTTACGCTACCTGCACCTACAACCCGGCGGAAAATGAATCGGTGGTCAATTTCCTGTTAAACGAAAGAGATGCGGACCTGCTGCCCATTCATCCGGGAATCGTTTTTGAACCGGGGCTATGGGAATGGAACAATGAAACATATGACAAACGCCTCACCAGAACAGCCCGATTTTACCCCCACCATGTCAATTCGGTGGGCTTCTTCATGGCCAGAATTGGCCGGAAATGACAGCCGGCTGGCTGTTACAACCTATCTGCTGGAACGGTTCGGCATCCCGCCGGCGATTCTTGACGAATACCATCTCTTTGAAAGAAAGAGGGGATGGTTCATACTGGGGAAATCCGAACAGGTGAAAAACGGAGCACACCTAAAGGTTTCTAAAGTCGGGCTCAGGGCGTTTCGAAAGGTCGGTCAGTTTATAAAACCCACAACCCGTTTCATCCAGGCTTTCGGCCGCTTTGCCACGAAGGCCATATTCCGGATGGACATGGCACAGTTTAAAACACTGGTCCAAAAAGGTGAGATTCCCGTTGATCTGGCGCTGGAGAAAGGGTATGTCATTCTGACACTGGAAGATGACGTGATCCTGGGTCTCGGGTTTTATATCCATGGCACCATCCGTTCACAACTCCCCGGAAAAGAAATCAGGGAAAGCATGTTGGAATCATTTTAAACTTAGGAGAATAATTTATGTTAACAAAAAACCAGATGGACATGTACGCCGATGTCCTGCTGTGGGGGCTCAGGAAAGCCAGAACCGAAACCTTTAAAAAAGGGGACGTGGTCATGGTACTGTTTGATCTCCCAGCGGTGGAACTGGCCGAGTTTCTTCATGGAAAGCTCCTGGACATGGGGGTTCATGTGGTGATGCGGTCGGGTAAAACAACGGTCATGGAACATGATTTTTATGAAAAATCAGATGAAAAACAGCTGGTTTTCAGGGGATCATGGGATGAGGAACTCTTTAAGAACCTTAACGGCAGGATCTTTCTCCATGCCCCCACCTCTTTAACGCACCTGGCGGATATCGATCCCCACCGGATCGGAAAAGTGGCCGTGGCCATGAAACCGCTAAGGGACATCATGCGAAAGCGGGAAGAAAAAGGAGAGTTGGGGTGGACCCTCTGTGTGGTTCCCACCGATGAATTGGCCAGACAGGCCAAATTGACCCTTGAACAATACACGGATCAGGTCATCAAGGCCTGCTATCTGGACCAGCCTGATCCGGTCAAGGCCTGGGAGACCGTTTATAACGATGCTTTGGATATTAAAAAATGGATGAACAGCATGGATGTTCACTATTACCATGTGGCATCCGACCACATCGACCTTAAAATCACACCGGGCGATCAACGAAAATGGATCGGTATCTCCGGGCACAACATTCCCAGTTTTGAACTCTTTATCTCCCCCGACTGGCACGGCACACAAGGGACCTATTATGCCAACCAGCCTTCTTTCAGGAGCGGAAACTATGTGGAAGGGGTCAACCTGACATTCCATGAGGGCGTGGTATCCGAAATCAAAGCGGAAAAAGGGGCATCCTTCACCCAAAAGCAATTGGATATGGATGAAGGTGCCCGCAGATTGGGCGAGTTCTCCCTGACAGACAAGCGTTTTTCCAAAATTGACCGCTTCATGGCCAGCACCCTTTATGATGAAAACTTCGGCGGAGACAGCGGTAACTGCCACGTGGCCGTGGGCGCTTCATATTCAGACACCTATGACGGCGATCCCGCGACTCTCACCGAAGAAGCAAAAGAAAAACTGGGATTTAACGATTCCGCCCTTCACTGGGACCTGGTGAATACCGAACCCAAAACCGTCACCGCCCATTTGAAGTCCGGGAAAAGCATTGTGGTCTACGAAGACGGCATGTTTAAATGCTGAGGGCAACCTTCGGTTGCCGGTTGTCAGTTTTCAGTTGTCGGTTTTCAGAAAAAGGCGGTTTATGCTGGAACAAACCTTCATCCACATCCCGGGCATTGGTCCGAAGACGGAACAAACGCTCTGGCGTCGTGGGGTCCACAGGTGGCAGGACTTTTTGGATCGTCAAGAACCTGTTTTTTCTCAGGCAAAGGACCGGTTAATCGGCAGCGAATTGGAGACTTCCCTGGCGCACCGGGATGATATCGGTTTTTTCAATGACAGGCTGCCGGCAGGGGAAAAGTGGCGCCTTTTTGATAGATTCAAGCATCGGGCCGTCTATCTGGACATTGAAACCAGCGGCTATGACCAATGGAACAACGATATCACCGTCATCGGACTTTACGACGGAACCAAGGTCCAGACCTTTGTGAACGGAAAAAACCTCGATGCATTTGAAGTAGCCGTAGCCAACTATGATCTCGTGATTACCTTTAACGGCGCCTGCTTCGACCTGCCCTTTATCCGGCGCAGTTTCCCGGGGATTTCACTGCCAAAGGGGCATATCGACCTTCGATTTGTAATGAAAAGACTGGGCCATGAAGGAGGCCTTAAGAAAATTGAAAGGGATCTCGGTATCGCCCGAAGTGATGAAATCGAGGGGGTGGATGGATTTGAAGCGGTCCGGCTCTGGCGGAAATACCGGCGGGGGGATGAGAAAGCGCTGGAAACACTAATCAAATATAACAACGCGGATATCATCAACCTAGAACCCTTGATGGAGTTGGCGTATGATGAGATGAAATCAATAGTTTTTGATAAATATTAACAGCGATGATTTGTGGGCGTGTTTTCAGATTTCAAACAGAAGAATAGAATCACCACTCTTCACTTTCCAGAACCGGAAAAATGTATGTTACAAAATTGTTTTTGGCTAACATCCAGATTCGGAACTCAACGCAATAATGGTATAGGCAAAATTCCGTTGGGGGAGGACTTTCAACCGGGGAGGCGACCACAAGATGCAGGGTTCTTCTTTCTCAGCTTCGATGGTGCTTTGAACCATGGGCGATGGTGAGATTGAGCTCATACATCAACCCTCACGCACCTGATGTATCTCAGGATATTAACCGGTTTCTACCCATTCAAAAAATCGCGAAAACCGTGACATTCTCAGACCTCGCTATGTCCGCCCGAATGATGATATTGCAGCTTTTTCCAGGTTTGAATAATAGCAGATACACCCAACAGCCCAATCAACAATGTGTCGAGGCGTGGGCATGAAAGAAAAATTTGTCTTTCAAGGTTTTTTACTTTTCAGTTGCGGCAAAAGCAATGATTCAGCCGTGCGCATTTCAGCTTTCAAGCGGAAAAATAGAACCAGCGTCCTTCATTTTTTCAGGATATAAATCGAATTCAGGATACAATTTCTTCGCACAGTCCGGGCAGATGCCGTGGCTGAAAAGGGCCTCTGAGTGCGCGCTTATATAGCTTTCGATCTGATTCCAATATCCTTTGTCGTCCCGAATTTGTTTGCAATGTGAACAGATGGGGAGAAACCCGCTGAGTTGCTTGACTTCTTTCAGGGCTTCCTGAAGTTTAAGAATCAATATCTTTCGTTCCTCTTCCATTTGCTTGCGCTCGGTGATGTCCTTGATGGCCAGCAGGATGATTCGTTCCGGGACAGGGGACCCCTTTATATTTTTATATTTAACGATTCAATTAATGAATACCCATTTTCAGAAGCCATCCACTCTCCTCTTTTGGCAGCGACACTTGCAGTTGGTACTGGAATTCCAAGAGCGCTTGCCAAGTGTGTCATCGTCAGCTTGAGCTCAAAGGCACCCCAGTGACAGATGAGATTTCGGGCTTTGACAA
>CAYPQJ010000190.1:0-6789 GCA_964412835.1 uncultured Desulfobacteraceae bacterium
GACGAAAATACAACTGACAATCAGTATGAGGTAGTCGGTCATCATCTACTCCTTTTTATTTCTTCCCCATCATATTCATGATGCACAGCATGAGCCCCAGGCATACAAACGCGCCCGGCGCCTGAACCATAAAGCCAAAAGGTTGAAACGACGGTCCAAAGACCGGCATGCCGTAAAACATGCCGGAGCCGAGTATTTCCCGGATGGCGCCCAAAGCGCCCAGGGACAGGGTGAACCCAAGGCCGATGCCGAGTCCGTCGGCAAAGGAGGGAATGACCTTGTTTTTGGCGGCAAAGGCTTCAGCACGCCCCAGGACGATACAGTTCACCACGATCAGGGGAATAAAAATTCCCAGCTTGAGGAAAAGCGGATAAGCAAATGCCTGCATCAACAGCTCCACAACGGTCACAAATGTGGCGATGACCGCGATGAAACAAGCGATTCTCACCTTTTTGGGAATGACGTTCCGAAGCATTGATATAAGGACATTGGAACATACGAGAACAAAGGTGGTGGCAACCCCCATGCCGATGCCGTTTTCCACGCCCTTGGTCACGGCCAGCACGGGGCAGAGACCTAAGACCAGTCGAAAAGGCGGGATTTCAGCCCAGAGTCCTTTTGTGAATTCCTGAACAGCCGTTTTTGCCATAACTGATGTTATCCCCCTTATCCTTGAGACGCTTTCATTTTGTTTTTGAGATCGTTTTTCAAGCGCTTGTAAATTTCTCCTGATTGTGCAACGGCAGCGGCGACGCCGCGGGATGATATGGTGGCGCCGCTGACGGCGTCGACCCGCCCTCCATCAGCCTTGACCTTGAAGACGTCGGTAATGGGCTGCCCCTTAAACTGGGCACCGAATTTGGGGTCGGTTTTCGCTTTTGACCCGACGCCGGGGGTCTCGCTGTGGGTGGTTACCGCGACACCGATGATTTTGTCCGTGTCTACATCCACCGCCGTGATAACACCGATGTCACCCCCGAATCCCTTGCCGTAAGTTTCAAAGGCCACCACATTTTTTTTGCCGTCAAATTCACCCACAAAGAAATCCCTTTCTTTGTCTTGATCCTTGATTTTGAACCGATCCTGCAGCGGGTCGTTGGTGCACCCCTCCATGATGAGATTAATGGCGGGGCCTTTGACAAAGACCAGCTGTTGGTACTCAATGCGGTCCTTGGTAGCGTTTCGAACGGAGGCTAGTACGCCCCCGGAGATGGCGCTGAAAATCACTATCACAATGAAAAGCTTAAACATATCACGCATTTTCCATCTCCTTTCCAATGGCCCTGGGCCTGATTTTGTCCAGTAATGGGTTTGCGAGATTCAACATGAGAATGGCGAACACAACGCCATCCACCATGGCGCCGATATTGCGGATCAGAACCGTGAGAAGCCCGGCCAGTGCACCATAAAGCAGCATGGGAACAAAATTAACCGGTGAAGAAGAATCTTCGGTGGCTAGGAAAAATGCGCCGATCAGCGTGTAACCGGTCAGAAGATGAAAAACCGGCCCCGCATAGGCGTCAGGGTTTGCCATGTTAAACAGAAGGGCGGTGATGAACACGCCTGCCAGAAAGGAGATGGCGATTTCCCAGCGGATGAGTCCCCGCAGGATTAGGTAAACGCCGCCCAGGATCAGACCAAGGCCAAAAGTGGACCCGATGCCTCCGGTATGGCAGCCCATGAGCAGGGCGCCCGCGCCATATTCCGAAACCGCTTCTACGCCAAGGTATTTCAGGGTGGCCAGGGGATAGGTCATGGGAAACCCCAGTTCGTAATTGAGCAGGGCCTCGTTAAAATCCAGGATGCCTTTCCAGGAAAGGAAGATCATGGCAATGGCCACCAGGGCCGGATTCAGTGGGTTGCACCCGATGCCGCCAAAAATCTGCTTTCCCACCACAATGGCCAGGAATGTGCCGATCAATACCACCCACCAGGGGGTGGCGGCGGGCAGGAGCATGGCGAGCATCAGTCCGATGACGGCGGCATTGCCGTCGCCGATGCTGACAGGCCGTCTCATGATAAAGTTCATGATGAGTTCCCAGATCATGGCGCAGGATATGGAAAAAGTGACCACGCCCAGAGCCGGCATCCCGTACTGATAGATGCCCAGAATTACGGCGGGAAGGGCGGCCAGCATGATATTGTAGCTTTTTATGGCAATGCTGCTCCCATTGTGCCAGTAAGGGGCATGTGAGCTGACAAACAGCTTACGATTATCCATTAACGCTTTCCTCCGCTTTTTCCATCAGCGACAGTTCATATTTCCCCAGCATGATATAGTGAAAAACAGGGATTTTCGCTTCGCATACGTAACTGCAGAGCCCGCATTCGATACAGGAAAGGAGGTCGTAGTCTTTGGCAGCCTCCTCATAGTGGCTGTTCTCAAGGAGGCGCACCAGCATATTGACGGGAATGTTGACAGGGCATGCCCTGATGCATTCTCCGCAATTCACGCACGGGTCATCGGCATTGAGGGCGAGCTGGTCTTTGCCCTGTACCATGATGGCATCCGTATCCTGCAAAACGGGCATGTCTTCCGTATAAATGCTTCTTCCTGTCATGGGGCCGCCGACCACAAGCCTGTCGCCCTGCTCCAGGGGAATGTCAAGCGTGCTTAGGACTGCCTTGATGGGGGTTCCCATACAAACCCTGATCATCTGGGCCTTTTCATTTTTCCCGATAACGGTCACCATCTTGGTGACGGGCGGTTTCCTTTCCGTAATGGCGGATTTCAGTGCTGCCACCCCTTCAGCATTAATAAACCCCACACCCAGGGATGAACAGTCCGTGCCGGCGGGAACGATTTGATTCAAAACATTTTTCATGATCATTTCAGGCAGGCTGTTGGGGTAAGCCGGGGTGATGGTTTGGACTTGGGCGCCCGATTTTGCCGCTTCCGTGCTGAGATACGGGGGCACAACAAGGATAACTTTCGGATTCCCGGTTATTTTTTTCAGATAGTCGATGCCTTCTTTGAGATCGTCCGCCTGGGATTTTATGACCATTTGCTGGGTTGTTACCAGAAGGTCTTTGTCCATCCCATTCACCACAATGGTTTTTAACGGCGTTTCGGGATGAATCAACGCGTCCATATCTGAGATTCCCGGCAGCCCGTTGAGGTAAGGACCCGCTTTTTCCGGTTCAGATGTTTGGACCGCTAGAGAAAAGGCATCGTCCCACTGGTCCGTTTCGGAGACGTCGATACTCACCGAAAGAAACGTTTTTCCCAGGTAGCCCGTCTTTTTTGAAATATCTGTAATGGTTCCCGTTACCGTTGAGGTGAATGTCGCCTTCGAAAAAGGTGAAACTTTCAGATTTTGTCCGGTTTTGATTTCGTCGCCCACCTGGAACAAAACGTCACTGACGGTGGGATGAGGCGCTTCAACAAATAAAACGGCCTGCCCCGGAAGGGGGATGTCCTTCACTTCACCCTGCTCAAGCCCTTCAATGCCGGCATAATCCAGTCTGGGTTTTCCAAAACCGAAAAACGGTTTTTTTATCATATTTCCCTCCCGCCCATGAAAAAACATCCGATCTGTCCATGGGTAACAGATACTTTAAAAAAGAAGGCTACATCACATGACACTCGGCACAATTCACCGGTCCGCTGCCACCTTCATCATGGCAGTCTTTGCATTGAGAGTGCAGCACGTCCACCCGTTTCGGTGCATCTTCCCCTTCCGCATCATGACATTCACTGCACGCGGCAGGGGTGTCGCCTTCGTTCTCAAGGTCGTGATGGCAATCAGCACATTCAATGCCATAGCCATCTTCGGAAAGATGTGCCTTATGATCAAAAAGCACGTTGCCGCCCGTATTTTTGAACATAATCCTGATGGGATTTTCCGGGGCTTTTTTTGCGAATGCCGCGTAGCAAACCACGCCGATCAACAGAAAAGCCGCTGCCAGGCAGTAGGCGACGGTTCGAAGAGCCTTGTTATCCATGATGATTTTCCTTAAGTTCCCAACATTGCAGTGTGACTTCTAACGATCATGGGGTGTTTGAAAAACTCCACCCATGAAATTTAGCAATCTTTTACTTAAAAGGGATTCCTTTTGTCAAGGGTGTTTTGCCCTCTTTTCATGGAAAGGCAAAAGGCTATCCGCTTGACAGTAACCATTATGTTTGTTAGAAGAAACCGCAGTGGGTCAAAGTTTGCGACCTTTTCAACCTGATTCTTTCCTGTTATGCTTCAAATAGTTGTTTTCTATGCATTATGAAGGGCCCATTTACCGTCCCCCCAGTGAAGCGGACAGCCTGCTCGTACAGGCCACAGTCGGTTGTCCACACAACAAGTGCACCTTTTGCATGGTTTACAAGAAAGGCCCCCGTTTTCGGGTGCGGTCCGTTGAGGGTATTGATGCGGATCTGCTGGAAGCGCGGGAAACCTATGGCAGCAAGGTTCAAACGCTCTTTTTCCCGGCGGGAAACACCATTGCAATGGCCACGGATGATCTGGTCCATATCTGCTCTCGTGCACGGTCTCTCTTTCCTCTGCTCAAACGGATTACGGTGTACGGTTCTTCCCAATACATTCACGGAAAAGGTTTTAAAAAACTGGCCAGACTCAGAAATGCCGGTTTGTCAAGGATACATGTGGGGCTCGAAAGCGGGGATGACGAGGTCCTGCGAAGGATTAAAAAAGGAACCGATTCAAGACAACAGGTGGAGGCCGGGTTGTGGGCCAGGGAGGCGGGCATAGATTTGAGCGTCTATGTGCTGCTGGGGATCGGTGGTCTGGAAAGGACACTGGCCCATGCGAGGGAAACCGCATCCGTACTCAATGCCGTGAATCCTGACTTTATTCGGGTGCGTACCTTCCTTCCCAAACTGAATACCCTGATGCTGCATCAGATCGGGAAAGGAAGATTCCAGATGCTTTCTCCGCATGAGGTACTGAAGGAACTGGCGAATATCATTGAAAATCTCAATGTGACCTCAAAAATTCGAAGCGATCATTACACCAATTATCTGGATGTTTCGGGGGATATGCCGTCAGATAAGGACCGGATGCTGGGTGTAATTCAAAACGGTCTCAGACAGGATGAGCGGGATTTCAGACCCGTGTATGTGGGAACCCAATAATCCGATTTTGTGGGGTGGTTTCCTTAATGGCAGGCATCTGTTTCGGTGGTGTCCGGCGGCTTGAAAATGCGGTTTTCGTTGTTACAATGCACCGATTATGAGCAATATCGCTTCCATAGACTTGGGTAGCCATACGGCAAGGCTGCTGATCGCAGGCGTGGGAGACAATGGTGAGACGTTTGAGCCGTTAACGCGTAAAAGGTCCTATATTTATTTGGCAGGGGACTTTGATGGATTTTCTTGAAGGAGAACAACATGGATAAAAATAATATTCAATTTGGTTATACATTTGACGATCTCATCCTGATTCCGGATCGATCGGCCGTGTTGCCCACTGAAGTCAATGTGCAGACCCGGTTGTCCCGCAATGTTCGGCTCAATATTCCCGTTGTCTCGGCGGCCATGGACACGGTAACGGAAGCCGAAACCGCCATTACCATGGCCCGGCACGGCGGGATGGGGTTTATCCATAAGAACATGAGCATGGAACGACAGGCACTGGAAGTCAAAAAGGTCAAAAAGTCCGAAAGTGGCATGATCGTTAATCCCATCACCATTGAGCCCGATCGGAAAATCCATGAAGTTCTTGAAATCATGAACCAGTACAAGATTTCCGGTGTGCCGGTGGTTAAGGGGGAAAGCCTTGTGGGCATTATCACCAACAGGGACCTGAGATTTGAAACCAACCTGGACCACACCGTGGGGTCGGTGATGACCCATGAAAATCTTGCCACGGCAAAGACGGGGATTACCCTGGAAGATTCAAAGGCGATTATGCATGAACGGCGCATTGAAAAACTTCTGGTGGTGGATGACAACGGCAAACTGGTGGGTCTCATTACCATCAAGGATATCGAAAAGATCAAGAAGTACCCGAACGCCTGCAAGGACGACTTGGGTCGTTTGCGGGTCGGTGCGGCAGTGGGGGTGGGGGAGGATACCCTTGAGAGAATTGAAAGCCTGATGGAAACCGCCGTGGATGTGGTGGTGGTGGACACGTCCCATGGACATTCCGAGATGGTGATTGAGTCGGTTGCCCTTGCCAGAAAGACCTTTCCGGAACTGGAAATCATCGCCGGCAACGTGGCCACGGCATCAGCGACAAAAGCGCTTATCGACGCTGGTGTGGATGGCGTGAAAGTGGGTGTGGGGCCGGGTTCCATCTGTACCACCCGGGTGGTTGCCGGAATCGGTGTTCCGCAGATGACGGCCATTATGGATTGTTCGGAAGAAGCACGCAAACACGGTATCCCCGTTATTGCGGACGGGGGGGTCAAGTTTTCCGGTGATATCACAAAGGCTTTGGCGGGGGGCGCCGGATCGGTCATGATCGGGAGCCTTTTTGCCGGCACCGAGGAAAGCCCGGGTGAGACCATTCTGTTTCAGGGTCGAACCTACAAGGTCTACAGGGGCATGGGATCTCTGGAGGCCATGCAGGAAGGGAGCCGGGATCGGTATTTTCAGGCAAAGATTGCGCAGGACAAGAAGCTTGTGCCCGAGGGCATTGTAGGCCGTGTGCCCTATCGGGGTACCCTGGCCGATACGGTTTATCAACTGGTGGGTGGGTTGCGGTCTGGGATGGGGTATCTGGGATGCCGCAATATGGCGGATTTGCAGACCAAACCAAAGTTCATACAGATTACCCCCGCCGGTCTTCAGGAAAGCCATGTTCACGACGTGATTATCACGAAAGAGGCGCCCAA
>CAYPQJ010000190.1:6889-8274 GCA_964412835.1 uncultured Desulfobacteraceae bacterium
TCCGGCGGGCCCGCCAGCATTTACGACACGGATGCGCCCTTTGCGGATGACGGTATTTTTGATCTCGGTATGCCCGTATTGGGCATCTGTTACGGCATGCAGTTTCTGACCCATTTGCGGGGCGGCGTGGTGGCCCAGTCGGGTGATCGTGAATACGGAAATGCCACCATGACCATCCGGGATGACAGGGATCTGTTTTATGGATTTGAGAAGGATGACGAGTGGACCGTTTGGATGAGCCATGGGGATCGTATTGACCAGATGCCGGAAGGATTTGAGGTCCTTGCCAGCAGCAAGAACAGCCCCGTGGCTGCCATGGTTGATACGTCCCGGCGGTTTTTTGGCGTTCAATTCCATCCGGAGGTGGCCCATACGCCCGAGGGCCCCAAAATCCTGGCCAATTTTCTTTTTCACATCTGCGGTTGCGAACCGTCCTGGACCATGGCCTCCTTTGTCCGAAGGACGGTGGAGAGCCTGCGTGAGGAGCTTGGCAATGAACGGGTCATCTGCGGGCTTTCCGGGGGGGTGGATTCCTCGGTAACTGCGGTGCTCCTTCATGAAGCCATTGGGGATAATCTCTCTTGCATCCTGGTGGACAACGGGCTCCTGCGAAAAGGGGAGGCCCGAAAAGTGGTGGAGGTGTTTCAAGAATATTACGGTATTGATCTGCATCTGGTGGATGCTTCGGAACTTTTCCTTGGGTCTTTGGAAGGTGTGACGGACCCCGAAGAAAAGCGAAAGATCATTGGGGGAGAGTTTATTCAAGTTTTTGAAAAAAAGGCGGCTGAATTGGGCTCGGCTGAGTACCTGGCCCAGGGCACCCTGTACCCGGATGTTATTGAAAGTGTGTCATTCAAAGGCCCTTCCGCCACCATCAAGAGCCACCACAATGTGGGAGGGTTGCCCGAAGTGATGAATCTGAAACTGGTGGAACCGCTGCGGGAGCTTTTCAAGGATGAGGTGCGTGAGGTGGGCATTGAACTGGGACTTCCCAGGGAACTGGTTATGCGTCAGCCGTTTCCCGGTCCCGGTCTTGCCATCCGAATTCTGGGGGAAATCACCGTCGAAAGGCTTCGTATCCTGCGGGAGGCTGATGTCATCGTGCTGGATGAAATCAAAATAGCCGGCCTTTACGAAAAGGTGTGGCAGTCTTTTGCGGTGCTTTTGCCGGTTCGCACTGTCGGCGTTATGGGCGATGAACGGACCTATGAACACGTCATAGCCGTACGCGTTGTGGACAGCCTGGATGCCATGACCGCCGACTGGTCGAAAATTCCTTACCAGGTGATGGGCAGAATTTCCAACCGGATCATCAACAGCGTCAAGGGGGTAAACCGGGTGGTTTATGATATCTCCTCCAAACCACCGAGCACCATTGAGTGGGA
>CAYPQJ010000191.1:0-8166 GCA_964412835.1 uncultured Desulfobacteraceae bacterium
AGGAACGGCAACACCAGAAAAGTGAAGACATAAGGTATAAAAGAATAAACAAAAAAGGCAAGGCCCAGATAATATTTTTTGTCTTTTTTCATTGTTTGTTTCAACCGGGTTCAAAGATTTTATCCGGCATCCTGAACCGGGTTTCCTAAGTGGCGAATCACCCGTCAATGAGGCTCTGCACCGCTTTTGCTGCCTGCATGGCATCGGGGGCATAGCCATCAGCACCTGATTGTTTAGCAAACTGCTCCGAAATGGGAGCGCCGCCTACCAGCACTTTAACCTTATCTCTCAGCCCCGCTTCTTTCAGCGCTTCGATGATAGCCGGTATTTCCAGCATTGTGGTGGTCAGAAGTGCGGAAAGGGCTAAAACGTCGGGGGAAGACGATTTAACGGATTCGATAATGTTTTCCGTTGGCACATCCACACCCATATCCTCCAGATCAAACCCGGCACTCCCGATCATCAGCGCCACCAGGTTTTTGCCGATATCGTGAACATCGCCTTTTACCGTCGCAATAACCACTTTTCCGTTTGATTCTATATCCGCGGCCTCTAAAAGCGGCTTTATCTCATTGACACCCTGCTTCATGGCCTCTGCTGAAATCATCATTTCAGGAAGAAAAGCCTCCCCTGCTTCAAATAATCTTCCCACTTCCTGGATTCCGGGAACCAGTGCCTCCAGCAGAATTTCAGATGCGGCCATTTTTTCTTCCAGCGCCTTTTTCACAGATTCTTTGACACCCTCAATATCACCGCCGATCATCTTTTCCTTAATTTCGTCTTTGATGTCCATGCGTTTCCTTCCTTCCTTTCTTTGTCTGGTGAGATCCGCCAAACGGACCCTTCTCACTTTTTTCTTTATCCCTTGTATTTTGCCAGAATGTCATTCACCGCTTTTTGAAGCGGCTCGGAAAGCGGTTCAACCGTATGCGAATCCAGGACCTTCGCCAGGTCTTCATGTATCCTCTCCGCCATATCCTTTTTGCCGTCTTTTTCCCAGCCATCAAGGGAAATATTTTTGATGTACTTGCCTCTCCACAAATCCTTCCGTGCATGGAGCGCCGTATGCGTCTGGGTGAGATACATGCCGCTTCCCACCTCTTTGATCAAATCCAGGGCAAAGCTGTCGTCATCGACCGGTATGCCCCGCCAGACCCGTCGCGCCATGCTCGCCAGTTCATTGGCGTAAACGGTGGCGTGGGGTGAATTCAACAACCCTGTATCCACGGCGCCGATGGCCAGAAAGGAATCAAAAGAGCACGTTGCCAGTTCACCAAAATCCCATGTGATTTTTGCGACGGCATCCTGGTTGAATTCCGGCGTTATGGCCCCGAATGCGGAGAGCTGACCCACAAGAGGACCCAGCTTCCGGCACACTTCAAGCTTTGCCATATCCGTTAACGCGTTTTCGGGAATCCCTCTTATGGCCGCAGTGGCGGGATCCATGAAGGATGGGGTGGACGCTTCCGTGCAGGGAAGACCTTTCTTGAGCAACTGTGCCAGCACAATGCCAGGGAAGGTGGTAACAAGGCACATGGTAAGGGTTCCCGCCATGGTGATGGGGCTCGAAAGGCCTCCGATCCCCATGGTGGCGATGAAAATGGGGATATTGTTTTCGGCGCACAATTGAATCTGTTCACTCATGGCAGCCGGATAGCGAAGCAGTTCCGGGTTAATGTGAAGACTGAAATAGGGCTTTTCCTTGAGTTTTTCAATGCTTCCGCGAAGTGCCGTCCCAAGTTCGATTAATCCTCTCAGGGCATTTGCATCCTCACCGGCGCTGAAATGAACCGGTTTTGTTGTATTGGCCATCATGGTGGCGCTATCGGCCACGAAATCGCCCGTTGTGATGGGGATACCACTGATATCGATGTCCGACAGCGCATCGCTCAGTTTTGTCAGAACGGCGATCCCCTCCTGGTCGCCCGATTTTTTCTCCCCCGTATAGGGGTCGATATAATTGGGCGCCCAGCAGGAAGAGATAAAACAGGTATTTCCGGAGCCGTATTCCACGCATTCGGTACCTTCCCGATTCCACCATTTGTAACTTTCCGGGCATTGTCCCAGGCACTCTTTCACAAGGTCGGGCGGAAACTTCACCATGCCGTCTTTAGAGATGTCGCAACCGGCTTTGGATAAGGTATCGTATGCCTGTTCGTGACTGTCGAATTTTACCCCGGTGTCCCCAAGGTACCCAAGGGTAACGTCTATGATTTTATCCGCCGCCTGGGAAGACATGATTTCCATCCTGTTGGGGAAAGCACGGCCGCCGTTATTATTTTCTGAACCCATGATCTACCTCCTTCAGCATAAATTTGAAATGCACTCCTGAAACACTTCTTTATTCCAATATCAGTTGCGTTTGAAAATGCTCGGACCAGCTTGATTGGATCGTCTTCTTGATTTTATCGCTAGCCGGCCCCAAAACAATGAGAAAATTTTCCTTTCGTTTATGGTCAATTTCAGAAACACTCACATCATCATGAACCGCCTGAACATAAAATTGTTGGTTTTTTTCCGAACAAAATCCTTTAACCCTGTAGACTTTCGCCACCCATTTATTCAGCCATTTGATCAATTGCTCCACCGGAACCGATCCAAATTTCAAAACAAATTTTTCGATTCCGGGGGTCTGTTTTACAAGGAAACCTTTCATGGTCCCTCTGTGCCACCGCAGCGCCTGTATCTGCGCATCATCCGGAATACGCGCAAAAGAAGTTCTGATGATCGGGACCTCGCCATTGAGTTTTCGAACGGCCTTTTCGACCTTTTCCAGTTCCTCTGTTGTTGAAAGGTCCGTTTTATTGATCAGCAACAGATCGGCGCCCTGTACCTGTTCGATGAGAACCGGAACCACGTCGGATAGTTTACTGAAATGTTTTGCGTCCACCACACAAATAGAGCCGCTGTAGTGGAACGTATCAGGGGCCAATTTATGGAGCATGCCGGTGACTTCGTGCATCCCGAAAGGATTTGCCAATCCCGAACTTTCCACGAGGAGGCAATCGATTCCCATTTCGGAGGTTTTTAAAATGGCATCAATGAATTTATCAGACCGGCATACGCAGAAAATGGACCCGTCAACGATTTGTTCAATGACCATGCCTTCTTTTTCCAGAACCGCCGCATCAACCCCTTCCTGTCCGAATTCATTCACGATGAGCGCCACTTTGTCATTTTCGAAAACCTTCATAAGGTTTTTCATAAGGGTCGTTTTCCCGGCCCCTAGAAAACCGGTCACCAGATAAATATCAATCAAGGTTTCCTCCTACAGAAGTGTTTTTATTTTTGAGAATAGTTCCTCCCGACTGGGGATAATGGAACTGTATGCCAACTCTCCATTGATATAAATACTGGGCAGATTCACCACCCCCATCTTTTTGCATCGCGCAATGGATTCTTTTTCAGTGAATTTATACTCTATTATATCAATGGCATCCCCGAAATGTTCTTTTGCGTCCGTTGCGGCGCCCAGCATGTAGGTGCAGGCGGCACAGGCTATCGAATCCAAAGTAAATACTTCAACAAAGGGCTTTTTCAGATTTTCGTAATCGGGCAGTTCAATAACGATTGTGTCATCTTCCACTGCCGTATAATCCTTTACCATTTGTCTCGCTGTTTCCGTATCTCGAATGGCCTTTTGTACGGCAATGCTATTCTCAATAGGCAGATCGTAGGGCATGTCGCAACCCGGTGCAATGATCAGCCTTTCATGGCCTACTTGATCCAGAAGGTCCACAATGTATTTCATGTTATCCTGTTGCGTGCCGTGGAGCATCACGGTGGTCAAGGGAATATTGCCGCCGATGACAATATCATATTTGTCCGATAGTTCCTTTGCTTTGACCATGTCTACATTTTCGTCCACCGAAATGGAATCCGGATTTGTTTGACACATGGGTTCAATGTTGGGGCCGGCATTTCCACATACAAAAAAGGAGGAAAGCGCCCCTTTGCTGCGGATGTGATCAAAAACTT
Organism: uncultured Desulfobacteraceae bacterium; assembly: GCA_964412835.1. Classification (GTDB taxonomy): domain Bacteria; phylum Desulfobacterota; class DSM-4660; order Desulfatiglandales; family Desulfatiglandaceae; genus NaphS2. Next base: position 3,979 of record CAYPQJ010000191.1, read on the forward strand.
CCTTGTAGGGTTCCGATAATAATGCGTTGAAATGTTTCGGCGAAACCTGTGAGACCAGGGGACAGACCACCGAAATGACGTCCATGCCGGCTTCAATAAAATAGTCGCACATGGCTTTGGCGATCTGGGTGGCATAATTGAGCAGGTTTTTGCAATATTCAGGGTCCATGGCCATGTCCATGAAAAAAGACTGACCCCTTAAGTGGGATGCCAGGGTGAGGGGGCCGGTAAACAAACCATAAAGTGCTGTGTCATCGCCCACTTTTTCCTTCATCTCTTTCATGGCGCTGAGAATCATGGGAAGCCTTCCATCACCCTTTGAAGGAACCCGAGACGGAATGTCTTTCGTCTCCGCCAGGGGATGCGATTTGACGGAAGGGGGGTTGTTTTCCGCCCATAACAATTCGCAACCCAGGATTTCCGCTTCAATCTGCAAATCAAACACCACCGGCATCCCATCAGGTTGGTATATCTTCTTGACTTCAAGCAGGGATTCAACCAGTTTGTCCTTGTCCTGCAGAACTTCTCTTGCCGTATACCCTTTCAGTTTTCCCGCGTGTACACCGGCAAACGGCACCCATGGGACCTGGTCCACCTTTTCTTTCCTCAACAGCCTCATAATTCTTTCTTTTCCGGTCATGGCAGCTCCTTTCTGTGTGCTGTTTTATCCATCATCCGCTTTCTTTTAAGAAAATAAGGGCTTTTATATGGTTAAGAAGGGTGTCTTTCTTGACAGGGTTTACAATTAAACTCTACCCGCACTTGAGTCCTCGGGTCAATTTATTTTTTGGATTGCAAATGCCCTTGACAACTTTTCCACAACAAAACCATAATGCAGATCACAAACAATTTCCTTTATTGTGGCGGCCGCAACTTTTCCAGGGGTTTTCCTTTGTACTTTCCAACAGCCGGCGTCGAAGTTTCCATATGGGTTCCCCCGGTGGTGGCATTCGTCATATCCTTTTTCACTTCCATGGGCGGTGTATCCGGCGCCTTCCTGCTGCTTCCCTTTCAGATGTCCTTTTTAGGGTATACGAATCCATCCGTCAGCGCCACCAACCAGTTGTTTAATATTGTGGCCATTCCCAGTGGTGTTTACCGGTATTGCAGGGAAGGGCGAATGGTGTGGCCGCTGACGTGGGTGGTGGTGGCGGGAACCCTGCCGGGGGTTTTCATCGGGGCTTTCGTTCGGATCGCTTACCTGCCGGATCCGAAGGCCTTCAAGCTTTTCGCAGGGGGGGTGCTGCTCTGGATAGGGTTGAAGATGGTTCTCGATTTGCTGAAGAAAAAGGGAGGGGCTGAAAAAGCGGCCGCCGAAAAGCGATTCCAGGAATTGGTGCGTCATTATGAAAAAGCCTCGACACGGGGAAAATCCACGGATCAGCTGCTCACTCCCGCCGTAAAGGTGACCCATTTCAACCTGTCGCGCCTGGGTTACACATTTTATGGTGAACAGTTCGATGTTTCGTTCTGGGGCATCTTTGTTTTGAGCCTCATCGTTGGTGTTGTGGGGGGGATATACGGTATCGGCGGGGGCGCCATCATTGCCCCTTTTTTTGTGGCTTTCTTCAACCTGCCGGTCTACACCGTGGCCGGCGCAGCCCTCATGGGGACTTTTGTGACTTCAGTGGCCGGCGTTGCTTTTTACCAGCTGATGGCACCGTTCTATCCCCACATATCCGTGGCACCGGACTGGCTGCTGGGCATCATGTTCGGGCTTGGGGGGATGGTGGGGATGTATCTGGGGGCCCGCTGCCAGAAGTTTGTTCCTGCAAAGGCCATCAAGTGGATGTTGGCGGGAATTATTTTGCTCACGGCCGGTAAATACGTTTTGGGTTTTTTCATTTGATTTCGGGGCAACAGGCCGCTTACTTTTTTTCTGAAACGGATGAGCGCGCATTCGTGTTTTTCCCTGAATTCAGATGCAAGAGCAGAATGCGTCTTACTTCTTCAATGGTCAGGGGGTGCCCCTGGCAGGAGTGACCACTTTGCACAATGAATTCAGATTCCACATAGTCCACGTGGGCACTTTTGTATTCCACGACGCCGTCATCCAGTTGGGTGGGGTCCCCTTCACCTTGGACCGAAATAATGGAATGCCCCTTGATGCCCGGCACCAGGGGAATGTCCGCCAGGGCAAGGAGGGCGGGGTTCTTGGGACTCATGCTGTCAATGCTGGTGCGTTCATTGGATCGCCATTCCTCCGGAACTTCGGCCGCTGCCAGGGCTTTCCCCAGGACAACCGTCTGCTTGACAATGTCCACGGGCAAAAACACCAGCCGGCGAACCAGGTTGCGAACCCAGTCTCCGGCCAGGAAACTGCCCCGGTGGGGCGTTGAAATGAACACTACCCTGCGTACAAAGGGCAAGGGCTCATACACGGACCTTTTCCGAATGAGCTCCCTTTGTTTGTTCGTTAGATCCAGCTCGGACAACTTTTTCCCCGTGACTTGCCTGATAATTTTTTCGCCGGTATGAACAGCGGTCAATTTGGTCAACAGACCCCCCTGGCTGTGGCCGATGATCACCATGTTCCGGAGTGCTTTATCCCGGCCCTCCGGATCCAGCTCAGCTACTCTATGTGTCAGGGTTTCACGAAACTGGTTGGCCGAAAGACCCACGACTTTGCCACTGTCGTAAAAATAGAACCAGAACTGGTAGTGCCTTCTCAGGATCGGGTCCGCTAGAAGGGTATTGGTCATTTCCGCCCACCAGACCGGGCTGCTGGCGGTACCGTGAACAAATACCACCGGGATTTGTGCCGGGTTATAAGGCTTGATTAAATAGAGGCCCATGGGAATGGCGCCCTTCCCCGTAAAAAAACTCGTGATATCCAGCATCCAGAAGTCAGGCTGATTGAGGTTGTAGGCCAACTGGGCACTCAAGTCGCTTTCAAGGGGTACGGATTTTTCATGGATTTCCACCCGGGTTTTATCAAAGGGAGCGTACAGCTCCAGGCTGCCGCGCAGGTTTCCACTCTCGAATGTCTGAATGTCACGTGCAATTCGCATGAGCAGGGTTCCGGGCGAGGTGCGTTTGATGGGCAATTTATCGGTTTTCCGGCCCACGGCGATAAAGGGAACCCCCAGGCCGGAGTCCCGATTCCGACGACTAAGACCGTAGAGGTCCAGTCGGTCGGCAGCGACAATCTTTGAGACCTGATCCAGTTTGACGGGAAAATCTTTGGTCTTGAGGGATAGATCAATATTCCCAAAGGGTAACTGCCGGGTTCCTGCTTCAAATACCAGATTGCCTTTTGCATTGGTCAACGCCTCTGCAAGGGAAATGTTGTAAATGTCACATGCCAGGCGATAACGCCGATTGAAAGGATTCGCAGGCTTATTCCGGGTGTCATTGAAAAGATAAAAATAGGCGTAGATGGCAGCACTCAGATAGTATTCCCGGTTTTCGGGAAGCGGGCTGTCATCCAGGTCTCTCAGGGTATATTTGGCTGTGAAATAATTCAGTTCCGCCAAGGCAAAAAGCAGATCCCTTCGGTTATCCGTAAGGGCTTTTTTATGGAGCTCCTTTAGACATTTCAAAGGATGTTCTCTAAAATAAATGCCCATGTTATAGCGCTGCAATACATTTTTTGAGGTGGCGCTGTATTGTTCATCCAGAAGGGCATTGGTGTTGATTTGTTCATAGGCTTTTCGGAATCCCACGTCTTTAGTTCCAATAGAAGCGCATCCGCTCAAAATAAGTATCACTAAAACCCCGAGACACAGGATCAGCCGTTCAAAATAGTGCATCCATTCTTTTTTCATGTGCTAACCTCCCATGCCGGGGAGCCCCTGCCGAATCAGTATTGAAAAATCTTGGTGTTGATCCAGCCCTTTGGCCCGTTCGTTGATGATGCTCTTCTGCCTCAAGGTTTCAAAAGCAAGGGATTGGTTCAGCAGGCCGTTTTCATAGGCCATTTCATCCAGTTGGCCATTGAGCAGAATACGCCAGTCCCACCTTGTTTTTCCGGTGTAAGGGGCGGTATGGCCGCGAATCTGGGTGGTGCAGTTGCCGGTGAGGGCATTGTACCATTCGGGCTCGATTTTGAGCCGGTTGATATAATGGACGTAGTCGAGAAATATTTTCCGAAAAACCGCCTTTGAGCCGTTTAAGCGGTAAAGATAGACCATTTCGTCTTTTCGATAATTAGTGCGAAGTCTTACCAGATCCCGTTCATCCGCTACC
>CAYPQJ010000192.1:0-8151 GCA_964412835.1 uncultured Desulfobacteraceae bacterium
CTGAATTGCCTGAAAGGCCTGGGCGACGGCAGATATGCTGCTTTTTCTGAAGGCTTGCCGCCTACGAAAAATGATTTTTCCAGTCGGGCACTGGTTTCCGCTGATTTCAATCATGACGGGATAGCCGATTTTGCAGCCGTTTTCGAAGGCCCCTTTGGAAAAAAGAGTAACGCCGGTAATTTCGGCGCAAAATATGGGGCCACGATCTGTCTGGGGTCTTCCAAGGGGTTTCGGTGCCATCTCATCGCGGACGAAGACAAGATGGACGGATTTTTCTCGGATCAGATCGTCACGGGAGATGTGAACGGCGACGGCAATGTGGACATCGGCATTGCGTCTTCTCAACACCGCCTGGACCTCATTGTCTGGCTCGGAGATGGGAAAGGTGGGTTTATGCCATTTAACAACGGGTTGCCCACGGAACTCCATTATCGGTCTGTTGCCCTGGCCGACCTGAACCGGGATGGACGGGATGATCTTGTGGCGAGTATCACCGGCTTTGGGAGGGACGGTATGATCGCGCTTAAGGCCTATTTGAGCGAGAAGGACGGGTTCAAGGACATTTCCCGGGGACTTCCGGATAAGGAACTGTTTTTGGGCGTGGCGGCAGGCGATCTGGACGGTGACGGTGTTCCGGAGATCGTGGGTGGTACCGGCGCGGGTGGACTCAAGGTCTTTGCCCTTGAAAAGGGCGTGTGGAAGCAGGCGGCTACGCCTATGCTTCCCGAAACAGGACTCGAGAGGATTTATAACGTCTATTGCGTGGATGTAAATGGTGATGGATTGGATGATGTGGCCCTGAACTATGCCGATTCTGATAGCGGCTCAGGCGGTATTCGCGTTTTTTTGAGTACCTGCCGTCACGGTGAGTAGCGAACTGCTGTTTTAACCCCCTTTGGAATAAATGATCCCCATGAAATATATGAAACATCGAAAATTCTTTTTAATATTCCTGCCGGTTATCTTCGTTTTCCTGTTGGGCCCTGGCTGTGAAAGTGAAATGAAAGATCCCAAAGGGACGCTGGAAAAGCAGGCGAAAAAATACTGGACCGAACGACTGATCAACAAAAATTTCGAGTACACGTACAAAGAAGAGGACAAAAAAGATCTGCCCTCGTTTTCGAAATACAAAGAAGAGCTTAAGACCGTGACCCGGTTTCCCACCTCCTCGGTGGAAATAAAAGAGGTTCAGGTCGAGGGAGATATCGGCACCGTCAAGCTCAGTGTCAAATGCATTGTCCCCGGTTTCCCAAAGGAGTTGCCATTGCCTCTGGGGGACCAATGGATAGTGAAGGGTAACAAGTGGCGGCATAAGCGTCAGCTTAAAAGCCCTGGGAAAAAATAGAGTCCCCTCTCCCGATCCGCTATAGGTACGGACGTTTTCTTCCGGTGAACGTCTTCTAACACAAGTCTTTTGGTAGACAACCATTTTCGCATTTCCTTTAATCATTCCTTGCCAGTTTCCCCGGGCCTTAACGTCAATGGACGGTCAGAAAATGAAGATTGCGTATTGTCTTGAAACGACCGCCCTGTGGGGCGGGGTCAAGGTCGTTTTCGAACAGGCGGAAGGGCTGGCCGCGCGTGGACACCATATGGTGATCATGGCACGTGAGGTGGCTTCGCCCTGGCGGGATGCGCCGTGTCCGGTGCATCACCTATCGGGGCCCTGGGAACAGGAAAACCTCTCGTCTTTTGATCTTGTCATTGCCACCGATCGGGCCCATGTGCTGGCGCTGGCGGAAGGGGCCGCACAGCTGGTTTATATGGTGCAGAGCGATGACGAAGGCTGCGCACGGACGGATGGGGACAAAGCCCTTGCGCGCCGGGCGCTGAACCTTCCCATACCGAAAATCGCCATCAGTCCCGAATTGGCCCGGCGTATGGCGCCGCGTTTTCCGGGGCCCTGGCATTGGGTGCTGCAGGCCATGGACCTTTCCCTCTGGAAGCCTGCGCCGCGCCTTCCCGGAAAAAAGCGTCTGTTGCTGGTGGGGCCCTTTGACGGCCGGATTGACGGGGCGATCAAGGGCATGCCGCAGGGGTTGCTGGCGGCGCGTTTGGCCTGTGAAGCGTGCGGCCTGCGGCTCGTACGGCTGAACCAGCTGAACCAGGCCAAAGAAGAGAAACGTTTTTGCAAAGCAAAACACTACCATCATGGGGTTTTGCCAGCCGACGTTCCCGCCATTTACCGCTCTTCGGATCTGTTCCTGTCAAGCTCCCAGGTTGTGGAGGGTTTCGGACTTCCGGCATTGGAGGCCCTTGCATGCGGATTGCCGTGCGTACTGAGCGATATCCCCAGTTACCGCGATTTTGATGACACCGATGACTTCGCGCTCTGGGCCCCGCCGGGGGATGCGGTGAAAATGGCCAAACGCGTGGAGCAACTCTGGCGGGATCCTGAGTTGCAGGCGCATTTGCGCCGGCGCGGGCCGGAGGTAGCGGCCCTCTACGAGAAAAATCGGTCTTTGGACCGGCTCGAATCCATATTTAACTATCTGGCGGCCGAACAGAGAGACCGTCCCGCCGTGGTGGTGAGGTCGCACGGGGGCCCTGCTTCAGAATACTACGCCCGGGAAGAGAAACTCTGCCTGAAAGTTTTTTCTGCTGTTTCCCGTGAAGAGGACACCCCCATCCGGGTGAGGGCAGACACCCCGCTCACGGCAGGCGCGCTTCTGCAGTTAGCGGGTGAGCATAGGTCCGTACTGGCTCTGGGGACGGCCACCCTTATCCCGACTGCGCACGTGGTTCCGGGGTTGCTTGCCGGGCTTCTGGCCGATGCACGTGTGGGGGCTGTGGGACCGGTCTCGAATCTTGCCAAAGACCTGCAACTGACGTCTGTGCCGTATACGTATCTGAACCGGCGGAACTATCAGGCTATGGCGGACCGCTATGCCAGGAAAGGGAGTCGTGTGGAGGTCGATGTTTTGCAGGACTTCTGCCAGCTTTTGCGCACCGATGGCCTGCGCGATTTACACCCGGAGACGGCGCTTGCGGAGATTCCCGCGGCGCTCCGCCAAAAAGGCTGGAAGCTTTTGGTTGCGGGGGATGTATATGTTCATCGTTTTGGGAGTATGCTCGATCCGCCGCGCGAGGATTTGCAGGCGTTGGTACCTTCCGCCGCGACCAGTGTTCTGGACGTCGGGTGTGCAACGGGGCAGTTTGGAAAAGCGTTGAAAGATTCGCGTCCCGGGATGCACGTTTCGGGAATTGAAATAAATCCTCAGGTGGCTCGTGAAGCCGAAGCGGTGCTGGATTGCGTAATCGCCAAACCGGTGCAGGAGGTTACGTTTAATCGTACTTACGACTGCGTCGTATGCGGCGAGTTGTTGGAACATCTGGCTTCTCCGGTGGAAATATTGAAGCACCTGCGTTGCGCCATTGCGCCGGGCGGGTGTCTTATCGCCAGCAGCCCGTGCGTGACACACTGGTCTGTCGTTCGGGATATGCTGGAAGGGCACTTTGAGTATGTCCCCTTCGGGATACTGTGCTTCGAACACATCCATTTTTTCACCCCCGCGAGTATGCGGGCGGTCTTCGCCGAGGCAGGGTTTCGTATTGAACAAGAGATCCCCACACGCTATGCCGATGGCCCCGAAGCGGCGGCGTTTTTCCGGATGTTACAGGGATGTTCCTTTGCGACAGCTAAAGAGACATTTGAAATCGCCGAATTGACTGTACTGGCAAGACCCGTATGATGGAAAACGGCGTCAGCATTATCATACCCACCTGTAACGGGGGCCGAATTTTTTCAGAGTGCCTGTTTGCCATCAAGCGGCAGGACTATACAGACCCGCTTCAACTGATTGTCGTTGATTCAGGCTCAACCGATAGAACAGTTGAACTGGCTATCAAAGCCGGGGCACAGGTCCAAAGGATTGATCCCAAACAGTTTCACCATGCCGGGACCCGAAATGAGGCCATTTCCCTGGCAGATCACGAAAGAATTGTCCTCATGGTGCAGGATGCGATCCCCTGCTCTGAATCATGGCTTACAGCGTTGGCCCAGGCATTGGATGAGCACCCGGTTGCAGCCGCATACACTGCGCAAATACCCCATGATGATGCGACTCCTTTTGCCCGTTTCGAAATCGAATCCATCAATGAAGCAAGGGGTTATGACCCTGTTGTTCAGGAGATCGAATCCCTTGAATCCTATGCGGAAATGCCGTATTATCGGGCCTACCGAATGATCGGGCTGGATAATGTGTGTGCCATTTATAGAAAAGATCTTCTATTGAAGACGCCTTTTCCCGAAGTGGATTTTGCCGAAGATATGGCCTGGGCCCAGAAAAACCTGTTAATGGGTCACAAAATCCTTTATAACCCCCATATCACGGTGAAACACTCCCATAACCGGCCGCCTCATTACGCATTTCGCCGCCAGATTATCAATTCCTTCTGGTGTGCGAAAATCATGGGACGGGTGGAAGAGGATCAGTCATTTTTGACGGTGGGGGACCTGAAGGCCCTGACGGACGGGGTGCGCGCTTTCGTTTCCAGCCTGCGATCCGGTATTTTCATCTCGGGGATGGAATATCCCGGAGAAGACGCTTTGCTTCGGGACATTCTCAGGAGATATCCCGGGGATGGCGGGGTAAAACGTTTCCTGACCGGCAGGGTCTTTCGACGGTGGAAACCCATGTCGGAAAGCGTAAAAAAAACGACTGCTGGTATCGAAACCGGAATAAATACCCTTTTTCAGCTGATTCGGGAAAGATACCTCATGAAGGATAAAAAAGAACAGATGTTGCTTCTTGACCAGATTGTTGCCAACACCATGGGACGAGTCTATGGGGAAGTTTACGCCAGTCGCTTCTTGAAAGACAATCTATCGCCACCCCTTGAATCCATGATACATCCTTTTTTTCATGGGGTGTGATGGGGTTGGGTGTGTTTGGGGTGAAGCGGGGATCCATTGAAAAGGGCATGATGAATTGATGAAAATACTGCAAATCAGCACTCATGATATCAAGGGCGGCGCCGCAAGGGCCACCTATCGGTTGCATCGGGGCCTGCGCGGCATGGATCAGGACTGCTGCATGCTGGTCAGGCACAAAGACACGGATGACGATTTTGTTTCGGCTGTGGTTCAGGAGCAGGAAACAGAAACGGATGAGAATGCGTTTTTCCTGGAAATGCCCATTCAAGAGCATTATATCAATGCGAATCGAACGGATATCAGTAATACCCTGTTTTCCCTGCCCTATCCCGGCTATGATATTTCCCGGTCGCCCCTGGTGCGAGATGCGGACATCATCAACCTCCATTGGGTTTCCCATTTCCAGTCGCCCGTGACGCTACAGCATATTTTCGCCCTGGGAAAGCCTGTTGTCTGGACTTTGCACGATCAGTGGGCTTTTACGGGGGGGTGCCATTATTCGGCCGGTTGTGGGGGGTATCGAAGCGGTTGCAGTCAATGTCCGCAGCTTAGGGCGGACCCGTTTTCTCTGCCCGAGGCCATCCTGCACGACAAGGAAGACCTTTTCCGGAATGCCAACCTGACCATCGTTACGCCAAGCCGATGGATGGGCCGTTGCGCCAGGGAAAGTCGCCTGTTTAAATCCTTGCGGGTTGAAGTGATTGCCAATTCGCTGGAAACAGACCTTTATTCGCCATTACCCAAAGAACAGGCCAAGGCGTGCCTGGAAATTCCCGATGATGCGGTGACATTTCTTTTCGGCGCCATAGATGGCGCCGAAAAAAGGAAAGGGTTTGCCGAGCTCGTGGATGCTTTGAGGTTCTGCCGGGAAAATGCGGTTTTTCAGGAGTTTCTGGGGAAAGACCGGGTGAGGCTCCTCTGCTTTGGAAGCCCCAGTGGCCAGATGGAAAGCATGGGGATCCCCGTTGTTTCGCTGGGTCGACTGGGCACTGATGAAGAGATCAGGAATGCCTATTCGGCTGCGGACATCTTTTTGCTCCCTTCCCTTGAGGATAATCTTCCCAACACCATCCTGGAGTCCATGAGTTGCGGTACGCCGGTGGTGGCTTTTCATGTGGGAGGCGTTCCGGATATGGTTGCAGACGGTGTTAATGGTCTTCTTGTCAAAGCCTACGATACCCAAAAAATGGGCGAAGCGATTGTTTCCCTAATGGCGGATCCCGACAAGCGTTTGTCCATGGGAAAAGCGTGTCGCGAAAGGGCCATCAGGGATTACGCCCTGGATGTTCAGGCGGGACACTATTTGAAATTGTATGATGATCTGCTGCATCAGGATCAGCCCTCGATCATTCACATGAAAAGCAGCGCAGGATCGGCCCATGGAATGGAAAACGACGTTGCAGTTCCTTCGGCACCTACCCGGGCTTCTCTGGATACGACCCTGGGTTCCCGGTTTCATGCCGTGTACGACGATTTGCTGTTTCACGCCCTCAAGTCTTTCACCCCCCATATTCACGAGAAGTGGACCATGAGCGAACTGGACCGGCTTAAACGCATGAAGCAAATCGAAAGACTGACCTCTTTACTGGAATCCTCCGAGAGCGATCGGGAAGCGCGCCTGGTACAGATCGACGAGTTGACGGGATTGGTGGAAACCTGCGAAACAGATCGGGCGGACCGATTGGGGCTCCTTGAGGCTTTACGTGACAAACTGAACCATGAGATCCAAAGGGCTCTTGTGGCCGAACAGGGCTGGCAGGCCCTTGAAAGTACCCATGTGGTCAGAAAAGCGAGAAGACTTGGGCTCGTCAAATTGGAGAAGCCCGGTTTTTTAAAAACAATGGTTTAGGGAGGTCCGTTAGTTGGCTTTCATTGCAGTGGATATGACGCCAGTGCTTCCCGGCGGAAAGAACGGCGGGGCTAAGATTCTCGCCATTGAGCTCCTGAAATCCTTTCATAAAATGGCGGTTCAGGATCAGTTCCTGGTCCTGACGGCATCCTGGAACCACGAGGATCTGGCGGTTCTGGATGGACCCAATATGCGAAGGTCTTGCATTCTGACGGGCCAGGAACCAAAACCGAAACCGAACCACGCCCGATATTCCCGTCGACTTCACTGGGCCATGGGAAGGGTCAGAAGCCACCTGAAGCGTGTTACCGGCGGGCGATCTTCCATGGGCAGAAGCCTGGCAGCACAGGGCGTGGAACTGCTGTTCTGCCCCTTTACAGCCCCCACCTACGCAGAGGGCAGCATCCCGACGGTTTCCGTTGTCCTTGATCTTCAACACAGGGAACTGCCGCAATTTTTCAGCCTTCATGAAATCGGTTTGCGAAACGACTTCATGGGGGAATTAAAGCGTAAAGCAGACCGAATCATCTGTATTTCGGAACATACTCGAAAAACGGTCCTCGATCATCTTGAAATTCCCCCTGAAAAGACCCATGCGGTCCCCATCTGCATTCAAACAAGGTTATCCCGTCCCGAAGCGGAAGAAAGCGTACGGTGTCTGACGGATTTCGGCATTTCAAAACGTCCCTATATGTTTTATCCGGCCAACTTCTGGTCCCACAAAAACCATTCCATGCTTTTAACGGCGTTTGGTATGTTTCTGACGCGTAATCCCCAAAGTCCCATTGATCTCGTGTTTACCGGAGCCATGAATGGCAGGGAGGATGCCATCAAACAAGCGGTTTCACAGATGGGCCTGGCAAAACGGGTCCATTTTCTAGGGTTTGTCCCGCAAGAAAAGCTTGCATCGGTATGGTTTGGCTGTGAATTCCTGATTTTCCCCTCTCTTTACGAGGGGTTTGGGATTCCTGTTCTGGAAGCCATGTCCATTGGAAAGCCGGTACTCTGCAGCAATACCACAAGCCTACCTGAGGTTGCAGGTGAGGCGGCTCTTTATTTTGACCCACGTAAACCCGGAGATATTGTCAACTGCCTGGAGCGTGTGTCCAAGGATTTCTCTCTTAGAAAAAATCTGGCTAAACAGGGTTATGCCCGTGCCGCCGATTTTTCTCCCGAAACCATGACGCGCAAATATTTGGAGATATTCAGGTCCGCGTTAAGGGATCCTTCACCTGTTTCAGAAGGCGTGTCAGGGATTTTTCAAGATGGCTGGATCGGGAAGGAAATGATGATCGGTTTCGCTGAAGGACCGAGAAATCGGTCCATAGAAATTCAGCTCAGCGCACCCCCGTGGCTACCTGTGAGGCGAGTCAAGCTGAAACTGCAATGCGGTGGTAAGACTGTCCAGCGGTTGCGTATTCGTCGT
>CAYPQJ010000193.1:0-7876 GCA_964412835.1 uncultured Desulfobacteraceae bacterium
TTCGAAAAACCGTTTTGGAACCATTAAGGCGGTAAAGGTAAACAATTTCATCTTACCGATAATTGGTGCGAAGTCGTACCAGATCCCGTTCATCCGCCACCACATACATCAATTCATACTGGCGGAAAAACCCTTTGATGGTGGAGTAGTCTTCCCCCTTTTCTTTCCTGGTTTCAATGGAAATGCAGAGATACTGATTGCCTCCAAACCCGAAACTGATCATGGTATGGGAAATATATTTAATGCCCCAGTTCACCAGGTACAGGTCGATGGTGTTAAGTTCTGAGACATCAAAAGTTTGATCATAATACTGGGCTGTATAATCGGTTTCGCTACGATAGTCGCAATTGCGGATATTGTAGACCGTCACACGGTCGCCGTCAATCTCAGCATATGGAAGGACCGCCACATCGGCCTGCCAGTCCCGGTCGTTTGACGGTTGCATGGAAAAATATCCTGAAAGAACTATGGCGAACAGGGCAAAAAAAATCGCGTATGACAGCCCTTTGGGCTTTAGAAACAACAGAACCGCCAGTTGGATCAGGACAAAGAGAATGGAGAGTACCGGCCTGGCCGGATTCGGCAGGCAGGAGAAAAAGATCGCCAGGGCGCCCCAGGCGGTCATTCCACACAGTATGAGCCAGAGAAGAAAATTGCCGATCACTTTCAACAATAGATGTGCCATGGAAATCCTATTTTTCAACAATGTTGACGTCGTGCAGCTTTATTGATTCAACCAATGCACCGTAATGGGAAGGATCACCAAAAACAAAGGTTTCGGCTTGTGTATCCAGAAGATCAAAAACGGAGTGAGTTCCCGTCAATATATCAACTGCGCCGCCAACGGCGTCGCCCACGACATTGACGATATTTTTCTTTTTCGCTTTTTGATCCTGCATTTTCTTTTTCAACCCTTTCATCTCTTCAGTTGACGCTTTAAAACGTTTGACGATTGTTATGAGTGCGGAATTCTTGGTGTCGCCTTTTTTACCGAGCAGCCGTTGGCTCGACTGGGTCAACAGGTTCATGGTTTGTTCATAGGCCTTAACGATATAAGACGGCGACAGGATTTCCAGGTGATCAATGAGCAGGAGTGGGTAGGCCGCCAGTTCTTTCGGGGGTCCCCGAAAACCCAACCGCTTCATTGCCATGGTTCCGATTTGCGATCCCAGGAATGTCCCGGCAGCGATGGGGATCCATAAACCGGTGCTGATGCCGGCAAAGGCGGCTACAGCCGCTGCGGCACCGCCGGCAGACCAGCCCACGGCCCAGCCGGCGCGGGCGCCCGCAATTTCACCCAGGTATTGCAGGGTTTCCTCCACGCCACGGGATCTGATCATTTGAACCCCTAAAAGATCCATTATGGTTTTGGGGAACCATAAAATGCCATGGTCCAGCGAAAAGGCCACAACGCCGCCCGATGCCGGTGCGAAGGTGAAGTGATCTTCTTTCAAACCGAAATAAAGGAGGGTGGCCAGGATTTCAGCTGAACCCGGTGCGTTTTCAGGTAGAAATAAACTGTTTTTGATTTCAATCATTTTGCATTATCCCTGCCATGGACAATTTTGAGCACGATACCGCTTCCCACAGGATTATTCAAGAGTATGGCGTATGCCTTGACAAATTAACCTGAACCGGAACATATTGGTGAGCGGGAAACAGACTGAACTCTGTTTTATAAAATGTAATTGTTTATAGGGTGCAGTTGTCAGGGTGCAGAAAAATCAGCTTCGAATTCCATCCTGCTCCCTGACAACTACCCCCTGCACCCCGTGAAAGGTTACCAAAAAACTTTATGAACCGGAAATGGACATCATGAAAAATATGCGAATACACCTATTGCTCCTCTTATGTTTGACCGTTCTGGGGACCGCTTCCTGCGGCCTTTTCATTCAGGATCTGCCCAATGGGCAAGTGCCTCACCCTGATATCCACGATCATTTTGTGACCATCAATGATGTCGGATATCACTACACCGAATACCCCGGTCCGGGCCAGGATATTTTTCTACTCCATGGTTTTGCGTCTTCCACCTACACCTGGGAGAAAATCACCCCGATCCTTCAGGCAAGGGGGTACCATGTTTGGGCATTGGATATGAAAGGTTTCGGGTGGTCCGATAAACCTGAAGAGGCCGATTATGCACCCGTGCAACTGATGGCGGAAGTTAACGCCTGGATGGATAAAATGGGGCTTCGAAAGGTGGTGTTCGTTGGAAATTCACTGGGCGGGGCCATCGCCTGGAACATGGCCCTTGTGCATCCTGACAAAGTGGAAAAACTGGTGCTGATTGATGCGGCAGGGTTCATGCGTGACATACCCTTTCCGGTACGTTTTGCGGGTCTACCAGGAGCATCGGCGGTGTCTAGGCTTTTTTTCGGTCGCTGGGTGATCCAGGATGCCCTCAAACAGGTCTATTTTAACCCCGCCTCCATTACGTCGGAACAGATCGATGCCTACTACAACCGCCTCCGTACCGAAAATGCCCTCGGGGCCCTGACCTCGCTGGGGCGCTCCGTATCAACAATTTCCTCTGAGGAATATGCCTTGCGCATCCCCGAAATCCAGGTGGATACCCTGATCATCTGGGGTCGGGATGATGCCTGGATTCCCCTGGAGGATGGCTTTAAATTTAAAGAAGCTCTACCCAATGCAACGCTGGAAGTCATCCCCTTTTGCGGCCATATTCCCCAGGAAGAAAAACCGGAAGAAACCGCGCGCCTGATCCTGGAATTTCTTTCTGAGAAGTAATATCATCGGAAATTGAAGTCATCCGCATTCCGAATCTTGAATTCGAAATGCGGATATTCCCGCGATGCCGTTTCCAACGATGACATATTGCATATGGGCCTCCCGGTTATTCTGATTTGGAGTAGCTCTGCATTATGTATTTAATACATCATCATAAAATGAAATTTTGCATGCGTCAACGAAAATTGATCTTGAATGGCAGGGCAAAAATACTGAATCTTAAAAGAGGTTGACTCACTTTTACTGAAGGACTATTTTGGGCTTCTATCAAAGATAGGGGAGAAATATGCCTGAAAAACCGACCTATGAAAAAATGGAAAAACGTGTCAAGGCTCTAGAAAAGGCTTTGTCTGAAAGTGAAAACCGATTTCGGACTTTGCTGCGGAATTCCAGTGATATCCAGGTTGTTATTGACGAGAACGGCATCGAACTATTCGTCAGCGACTCCGTGGAGGCGATCACAGGTTATGCCCCCCATGAATTCATCGGAAAAAGCGGTTTTGAATTCGTTCATCCGGACGATATTGGGATTTTGACCGCAAGCCTTGAAACACTTAAAAATGATAATGCGGGATCTCTGCGTACCGAATACCGTCACCGGAAAAAGGATGGATCCTGGCTCTATCTGGAAGCCATTGCAGCGAACCTTCTGGATGATCCTACCATAAAAGGCATTGTTATCAATGTTCGAGATGTCACCAAAGAAAGGCAGGCCGAAAAAGCGCTGCTTGAGAGTCAATTCCGCCTTCAGAGTATTTTCAGTGCGGCGCCGGTTGGCCTTGCCATTATGAAGGACCGTGAGTTCATTGCTGTAAATGATACCTATTGCGATATTATGGGTTACACGGAAGTTGACCTGATTGGCAGGACAACGCAGATGCTATATGAAAATGAAGATGAGCGCCGGTGCGTGGGTCAGGTACTTTATGATGATCTCTGGGTTTTAGGCATTACTTCCACTGAAACGCGCCATGTGAGAAAGACTGGGGAGGTTCTGAACATTTTTCTGAGGGCTTCACCGGTCAGCATTGAAGACTCGACAAAGGGCGTGGTGGTCGCAATTGAAGACGTCACCGAACGCAGGCGAGTGAGAAGAGCTCTTCAAAACAGCGAGGAACGGTACCGTTCCATTGTCGAAAACATCCAGGAAGGATATTATGAAGTGGATATTGCCGGGAACTTTTCATTCGCTAATGAATCCCTGAGCAACTTTCTCGGATATGAGATAAATGAGATGATGGAAATGAATTACCGGCGTTTTACCAGTAAAACCAATGTGGCGAAGCTTTTTCAGGTTTTCAATAAGGTGTATCGGGATGGGGCGCCGGCCAAAGTGTTTGATTGGGAAGTCATCAGAAAAGACGGCGCTACGAAAATAGTAGAAGCGTCCGTTGCGCTGATCAAAGATTTGGAAGGACACAGGATCGGCTTTCGCGGCATCGCACGGGATGTGACCGAAGAAAAACGCATCAAGGACCAGCTCCAGCGCGCAGAAAAGATGGAAACGGTGGGGACCCTGGCAGGGGGCGTGGCCCACGATCTGAACAATCTCCTTTCCGGTATTGTCAGCTATCCGGAACTGCTGCTACTGCAACTCCCCGAAGATAGTCCGTTTAGAAAACCTATCGCGACCATACAGAAATCAGGGGAAAAAGCTGTTGCCGTGGTTCAGGATCTGCTGACCCTGGCCAGAAGGGCTGTCATGCCGACGGAGCCGGTTGATCTGAACCAGGTGGTGTCCCAGTTTCTGAGTAGCCCGGAATATCATAAAATAAAGGAGTATTATCCGGAAGTGCAGACGGAAGTGCGACTGGAAGAAGCCGAGGGCCTGACCATCATGGGTTCTCCCACGCACCTATCCAAAACGGTTATGAATTTGCTTTCCAACGCGGTTGAGGCAATGCCCCGGGGAGGAAGTATCGTTGTTTCCACCAACCAGTGTTACATGGACCGACCCGTTGCAGGCTATGATGACATCAAGGAGGGGGATTATGTGACGTTGACTGTTGCCGATACCGGCACGGGTATTTCACCGGATGACATCGACAAGATTTTCGAACCGTTTTTCACCAAGAAAAAAATGGGGAGAAGCGGTACAGGCCTTGGTATGGCGGTTGTATGGGGGACAGTAAAGGACCACAATGGATTTATTGATGTTCAGAGTACCGAAGGAGAAGGGACGACATTCAAATTATACTTCCCGGTTTCCCGAAATGTATCGGCTGTTGATGGGTCGGAAATTCGGGCTGAAGATTATGCGGGGGGAGGCGAATTGATTCTGGTTGTCGATGATGTGGAACAACAGCGGGAAGTGGTTGCTGGAATGCTGAAACAACTGGGGTACAGGGTATTTTCCGTTTCAAGCGGGGAAGAAGCGGTGACGTATTTCAAAGAGCATGAAGTTGATCTCTTACTGCTGGACATGATTATGGATCCGGGCATGGATGGGCTGGACACCTACCGAAAAATTATTGAAATACATCCCGGCCAGAAAGCGGTGATTGCCAGCGGTTTTTCGGAAACGGATCGCGTTAGAGAAGCGCAACGCTTAGGGGCCGGCAAATATCTCAAAAAACCGTTTCTCATGGAAAAGCTTGGAATAGCCGTAAAGTCGGAATTGGCCGTAAACCGTAAAAAAATGAGATCATAATCAGATTCACCGGGGGGGTGCCATAATCTCCCGGGAATTTGATGAAAATACATCTTTTATTTGGTTTTTTTGTGTGTGGCCCGCATGAGTTTAGCGGTTTCCTCGATCTTACCCAGGTCCTCCACCATAGCCGCCCAGCCGTACCAGTAGGCGTAATCGGGATTGATGTGAAAGAACCCCTGGAACGTCCGCATGCGGTGTTTGAGGTACATTTTCAGAAGAATCTGATCGATGTGGGAAAGTTTGCTGAGATCCCCGCCCCCGGTCCGCATGAAAAAGAGGAGGTTGGGATAGTTGAATGGATAGGTTTCCGGCTTCTGGATAATGCCGTCTTTGTAAAGCCCCGCCACAATTTCAATGGCCTGGGCCATGAGGCGATCTGATTTACGCAGCATTTCGTCGCCCATTTCCAACTGCTTTCGGGCATAGGTTTTGGAATGGCACTGGGCACAGGTCTTGATCATTTTATCTCGCTGGACCTGCCATGATTCCTGGGTGAGCCTTGCCAGTTCCAGTTTCTTGACGGTTTCCAGTAAGGCCGTGGGTTTGCCGGTCTCCGGATTGAGAACGCCCAGGGCTTTGAGAATGGTAATGCGGTCCTGCTTCCACCGGGGATTTTCCGGAAAGGGCAGCCGAACCCCCAGAAAGCCCCAGGCCGTGTGGTTGTTGTGGGTACCGTCCGGCATATGGCAGGTCTGGCATTTGGGGGCACTGGCGCCTTCGGGCAGGTCGCCCACTTCCTTTACCAGTGTGCGCGTGCCATGCTTGGAACTGCTCCACATCTCCCACTGGGGATGGTCAAAACCCATGTGGCACTGCCGGCACGCCCGGGGATTCAACGCTTCTTTCTTGGAGAAAGCATGACGGGTGTGGCATTCATCACAGGAGTTGTTCTGGTAGCGGTACCCCAATTTCAGTTGCGCTTCCTTCTGAGCTTCGGTTTTTATCCCCATGTTGTGGCATCCGCCGCATCCCCGGCCGCCTTCGATGAGTTCATCGGGCTCCAGATGGGTAACGGGCATTGCCATCATGGAAGCCCAGCCCAAGTTGTGTTTCCCCTTGGTGAATTGGGTGAACTGATCCTCATGGCACTGAGCGCATACCTTTTCATCGGGCAACACGGCCAGTTTGCAGTCTTTTGCCACCATGTGTTTGTCGCCATGGCACTCAACACATCCCACATCTTCCCCACTGTGTTTGCTGGCCCGCCAGTCAGCCACTTGACCGGGAGAAACCTGACTGTGGCATTTGATGCAGGCATCGTCGCTGTTTTCAGCCGCTATTCCGGTAACGGGCGGGGCTGAGACCAAAAAACCCAGAAGTAGAATATACACACACCTGAAACGCTTCATGTTCTGCCTCCATGAAAAGGATTGTGAATAATTGCCGTTAGAAAAAATTCTGCCATGCATGGGTAGTGATGTCAACCGGTTTCTTTACCTCTAAAAAAGTAAGGTTTACTGCCATATAGAGAATTTCAGGATAGTAGGAGTCCATGAATTCATTCCTTTTTTCAAGCTGTTTTTCAAGTAGCCCTGATGCGTTCACCCATTATGATCCCTTGCACTGTCTGCGGGCTGTGTCAGAAAAAAATTCCTTTGACCAACTGTATCCTTTGGGTTAGATACTGAAACTTTAAACGAATTGAAGTGCCTGCGAGATATGGATGCAATTCGGACAGGGCAAACCAGATGCTCAAATAGATGAGCGTTGTGAGGGAGAAAGAAATGATACCTCTAGAAACGCTGTTGACATTTTTTATGGCTGCCATATTGCTTGCACTGGCTCCTGGACCCGACAACATTTTTGTGCTGACCCAAGCTTCGCTTTACGGGAAGTGCTCCGGGCTGTCTGTCATGCTCGGGCTTTGTACGGGACTTGTGGTTCACAGCTTTGCTGTGGCCCTGGGCGTTGCCGTTATTTTCGAGCAGTCGGCCCTGGCGTTTTCCGCGCTCAAGCTGGCAGGCGCCGGATACCTGCTGTATCTCGCATGGCAGGCATTCAGGGCCTCCGCCACAAAAATTCAGGGAAAAGGCAACGGTGAAATTCGTCTGCTGAAGCTATACGGTCGCGGCATTATCATGAATATCACCAACCCGAAAGTTTCCATTTTTTTTCTGGCGTTCCTCCCCCAATTCGCTGACCCGTCAAGGGGACCCGTGTGGCTGCAGATTCTTATTCTGGGAGGGCTCTTTATCCTTTCGACCATTCTGGTTTTCGGGGGTATCGCACTCCTGGCCGGAACCATCGGCCAATGGGTGAACCGGTCCGGTAGAGCACAGAAGATCATGAACCGGGTGACGGGTACTATTTTTGTGGGCCTTGCCCTGAAACTGGCCACCACCGAGCGATAGGAAAGTTTGGCTTTATGAACATGGGAAAAGACAACCATCAACGGTTTGGCCGTTCATTGATTTCTCCGGGGCTACTGATTGTTTTTCTGTGCGGGATTCTTTTTGTGGAACCTGTGCAGGA
>CAYPQJ010000194.1:0-7865 GCA_964412835.1 uncultured Desulfobacteraceae bacterium
GGTAGGCCTGAGAGGGTTCGAACCTCCGACCAATTGATTAAGAGTCAACTGCTCTGCCAGCTGAGCTACAGGCCCGTATTTGAATTTTTTCCTGGCGCGCCCGGCAGGACTCGAACCTGCGGCCTACGGGTTCGAAGCCCGGCGCTCTATCCAACTGAGCTACGGGCGCCAAAAGGAAAAACTGATTTAGCAGGAAATCCAAACCATGTCAACAAATTTATTTCGAAAAATGCCTTGACATATATGTCAGGTTGACCTAAAAGAATCTTTTCATATTTTGTTGAACAGGATAAAGGAAATGAAAACATTTGTTGCCAAAGAGCGAGAAGTCGATAGAAAGTGGTACCTGGTAGACGCCGAAGACAAAATTCTGGGGAGACTTGCCACACAGATCGCCACGAGACTGCGCGGGAAACATAAACCCACCTTTACGCCCCATGCAGACACCGGAGACTTTATTGTTGTCGTCAATGCCGAAAAGGTAGCCCTTTCCGGCAAGAAATGGGACAAGAAGATCTATTATCGACACAGTGGTTATATCGGTGGTTTAAAAGAGATTTCCGCACGGAAACTGCTGGAGAAGAAACCGGAGGATGTTTTACGGTTTGCGGTTAGAGGCATGCTCCCTAAAAACAGCCTGGGAAGACGTCAGCTGAAAAAGTTAAAAATCTATGTTGGCCCTGAAAATCCACATGAGGCACAACAATTGGAGGCTTTGGAGATATAAATGGCAGAGGGACTATTTCACGCCACTGGGAAAAGAAAATCGGCCGTTGCGCGGGTCTGGATGAAACCCGGCACCGGTGAGATAACCATCAACAAGCGGTCTTTGGTACAGTACCTGAATAGGGAAGCGGATCAAAACGCTGTTATGGAGCCCCTTGAACTGACCAACCTGGGGGATAAATTTGATTTTTATATTAATGTCAGGGGCGGTGGAATCGCGGGTCAGGCCGGCGCCATTCGGCACGGCATCAGCCGGGTGCTTGTGGATACAGATGCTTCACTGAGGGACCCGCTCAAAAAAGCCGGATTCCTGACCAGAGATTCCAGAATGAAAGAACGGAAAAAATACGGACAGCCGGGCGCGAGGGCGCGTTTCCAGTATTCAAAGCGTTAACTTCAAGCCCATATTCAAGCTATCAAAAAAGGAATCTGTTTCAGATTCCTTTTTTTTTGAGAACAGATGACGTTGAGAAATATCAGGCTCGTGCTCGCATACGACGGTACCCGATACCACGGGTGGCAGCGGCAGAAAAACGGGCTGACCATTCAGGCGGTCATCGAGGAACGTCTTCAGCTGATGACGCAATCGCCTGTCAAGCTTCTGGCCTCCGGCAGAACCGATGCAGGCGTTCACGCGTTAAACCAGGTTTGCAATTTCAAAACCCCTTCTCAAATCCCCATAGATACGCTAAAGCGGGGGCTCAATGCCCTTCTTCCCCCGGACATCCTGATTAAAGATGCCGCTGTCGTTCCTTTGGAATTTCATTCCCGGTACCGGGCCAAAAGCAAAATATATGAATACCGAATCCTGAACAGGGAAAATCCGGATATTTTCCGCCGCAATTTTTTGTGGCATATCAGGTTCCCTCTCCATGTAAAAACAATGTCCGAGTGTCTGTCCATTATAAAGGGTACCCATGACTTTTCCGCCTTCAAATCCTCGGGAAGCGCCAATATCGATCCAGTAAGAACCATCTTGCGCACCCGTATCGAAAGCGATGAGGATGGGATTTTGAGGATTATCGTAGAGGGGGATGGTTTTTTGCGACACATGGTTCGAAACATTGTAGGGACCCTTGTGGAGGCGGGGACGGATCGAATGGACCTGGAAAGGTTTGCGGAAGTTCTGGAATTGGGGGACCGGCGAATGGCCGGCAGGAAAGCGCCGCCTCAGGGATTATTCCTTGTGGCGGTAAAGTATTAATCTTCTGTTTTCGTCTCTTTCATTGAATGGCTGACGGTTTGATGGATATCGTGCCATACTTCCTGAAAGGAGCTTACACTCAGCCGTCCCGCCTCAATAAATTTGACCACGATTTCCTTGGTCACCTTGATCGCCAGTTCATTTTCTTTTTTCATGGTGTTTCTCCGGTTCCGGGGCTTCATAAAACCCGTCTTGACGTCAACTGTTCTGACACAGGGGGGGTGTGGCATTACGTTTTTTGGAACCCCGCTGAACAGAAGAAGGCCATCAAAACGATTCAGCGGGGATCCCGGTGAAAAAAGAACCCATAAAGCCCTTCTCGACACCAGGGTTCTATTTAGCACCAGATGCTGTAAAAATCAAACATTCCAACGCCCCGGGATCTTTTTTCCGCAAACGGCGCATCGATTGTCTTTGATTCTATTTTCCCTTACCGAAAATCCTGTTCGGTTGATCAGCAGTGCTTTGCAGGAATGACAGAAGGTATTTTCACCTTCGTCCCCATGAATATTACCGGTGTACACATATTGCAGACCGGCCTCATAGCCCAGATCCCTGGTCCGTTGAATGGTTGCAATGGGAGTTGAAGGGATGTGCATGAGGCGGTAGGTGGGGTGAAAGCGGCTGATGTGCCACGGGATGCCCGGGTCCAGATCCACCAGGAATCGTGCAAGATTTTTCAGTTCTTCCGGTTTATCATTCAGTCCCGGGATCAGCAGGGTTGTCACTTCGATCCAGACCCCCATGACTTTCAGGGTTTCCAGGGTTTTCAGGACGGGCGCCAGTTTGGCACCGCACTGCTCCCGGTAAAATTTATTGTTGAACGCTTTGAGGTCCACGTTGGCGGCATGAAGGTTTTCGCCCATTTTTTTGAGAGCTTCCGGCGTCATATAACCATTGGAGACGAAGACGTTTCGCAGGCCTTTTTCAGTCGCAATCCGAGCTGTTTCCAGTGCCGTTTCCATATAGACAGTCGGTTCGGTGTAGGTGTAGGAAATGGACGCTGCTCCCTGGTTGATGGCTGACTGCACAATGTCTTCCGGTGCCGTATCCTCCCCCAGGATTCGGTTCTGGTCCAGGGGCATCTGGCTGATGTCGGCATTTTGGCAGAAAAGACATCGGAAATTGCATCCCACTGTGGCAATTGAATATGACCTGCTTCCCGGGAGAAAGTGAAACAAGGGTTTTTTTTCAATGGGGTCGCAGTGACCGGCAATAATTTTTCCATGCACCAGGCTCAGGAGAGTCCCGGAACGGTTTTCCCTTACACCGCACAGACCTCTATCGCCATCTTCAATAAGGCAGAAATGATTGCAGAGCCGGCACTGTACCTTATGGTTGTTCAGTTTCTCATACAGGAAAGCCTCTTTCATGGGTTCCTCCTGACTACAATTGTCACTCCCCCTTAAATTTCCGTGCTTCCGTCTTCTCAAGTGTTTTGATCTCCATGAGAGACTGTCCTGCCGTTTTGAATCGGACTTTCAGGGGGATTTTGTCGGTTTCATAATGGTACACAAGGGTCGCTGAAAGGCCCAGAAAGAACCCGAAGGGGGAATGCCTGCAGACCATGGTGTCTTTATGGAAGGGGAGGGTGTCTTCGATAAAGGACGGTGTAATCCGAATGCACTGCCACGAGATGGGAACCGTCCCATAGGCCAGCTTGAGAAGACTTTTGAGTTGCCAGAGGTTGTAGAACCGGGCCTGTCCGAAAAGGGGATCCCCAAAATAACCCTGGATTGTCTTTAAAAAGCCGTTCCAGGAGAAGCTGTTTAACACGCCGATAAAAATCTTCTTTTTGGCAACACGACCGGCCTCCCGCAACGCGGAAAGGGGGTTGTCCATGAATTCCAGCGTGTTGATCAACACAGCCAGGTCAAATTCGTTGTCATCAAACGGGAGATCCTCAGCCATACCGATCTTAAAGTTGGATTTGTGTCCCAGTCGGACTCTGGCTTTTGCCAGCATCTGTGGAGAGGCGTCAACGCCACTGACGTCAAGTCCCATTTTGCTGAACATGATCAGGTGATTTCCGGTGCCGCAACCGATATCCAGGACCCTTTCTCCCGGTTGAGGGTCCAGAAGCGATACCACAAGGGGTTCTATAGATCTGTCGATGGTTCGGCTTTGATGGCTTTGCCGCCAGGAATCATAAAAACCGAGCGCGTTTTGATCGAATATAAGCCCCATGATCCGGTCCCGCATTGGGTTGAAATAGAACCCAGAAAATACAAAATGGACGCTTTTCTTTTTAGCTGGTCACAAACAACCTTATTCTGATACGTTATGAAAATCCCTGCCGGTATTCAAGGAGAAAATTATCTATGCGGGAAATGATCAATGATCCTGAAATTCTTGCCGCCTATAATGAAGATGCGTTGGGCATTAAAGGGAAGTTCAAGGGCCTTTTTCGCCCCGATTCGGAAGCGGAAGTGATGGAAATCGTGCGGTCTTGTGCTTCCGGAAAATTGTCCCTGACGTCACAGGGGCTTCGTTCATCCCTCACAGGTGCCGCTATTTGCGAAAAAGGCGCGGCCCTTTCCCTGGAACGGATGAACCGGCTCATCGATATCGATGTGGAAAGAAAAGTGGCGGTTATCGAGCCGGGCATTATTCTGTCCGATTTCAAGAAATCAGTCGAAGAAGCAGGGCTCATGTATGCGCCGGATCCCACAAGTGCCGGGGAGTGTACCCTGGGCGGCAATGTGGCGACCAACGCGTCAGGTTCCCGTTCCCTCAAATATGGCGCCACCATCAATTGGGTACAGGGGTTACGGATCGTTGATGGAAACGGAAGGGTGCTTGAACTAA
This sequence comes from uncultured Desulfobacteraceae bacterium, assembly GCA_964412835.1. Taxonomy (GTDB): domain Bacteria; phylum Desulfobacterota; class DSM-4660; order Desulfatiglandales; family Desulfatiglandaceae; genus NaphS2. The sequence continues at coordinate 4,739 of CAYPQJ010000194.1, forward strand.
AGAACGGTCTTGTTGAAAAAATGTGCGCGGGTTACGGGGCGTTTTATCGACCCACCCAACTGTTTGTGGGATCCGAAGGAACACTCGGCATTGTAACCCGGATTGAAGTGTCATTAACTGAATTGCCCGCCAATGTGTTTGTGGGGATTGTTTTTTTCAAGGACCTCAAAAGCGCCATCGATTTTACCATTGAAGCCCACCATGAGCCCGCCTACAAGGCTGCCAGCATGGAGTTTCTGGATCAAGCCTGTCTGAACATTATTCGCCCTGAGGCGAAAGGAATTGCCATACCCCCTGATGCGCGGGCAATGATTTATTTCGAACAGGAATATAGCGACGATTCAGAAAAGGATTATTTTTTGAACCTATGGTTCCCCCTTATCGAAAAGTACACGCAACTTTCTGATGATACTCAGATTGCCGACAGCCCAAAAGAAAAAAAGCATCTTTATGATTTGCGGCATAAAGTCCCCTCAAAAACCAATGAGGAGAGCATTAAAGCGGTTAAAACAGGGGGCTGCAAAATTTCCACAGACTGGGCTGTTCCCCATAACCGTCTGCACCAGTTGTTTGGGTATTTTGAAGAAATCAGAGGCCCTTTGGGCGATATGATGGTGATCCGGTTCGGGCATTTGGGAAGCGGACATCCTCATTTTAATTTTATGGCAAGAACCCGGGCAGAAAAGATTATCGCTTCGGAAATCGATGACCTCATGGCCAGAAAGGCCGTGACGCTGGGGGGTTGCGTTTCCGCCGAGCACGGCATCGGAAAAATGAAACACCGTCAACTGGCATTTCAGTATCCGCCGCCCATAATCGGTGCCATGAAGGCTCTCAAGCAAGAACTGGATCCGGCTGGAATCATGGCACCTGGGAATATTTTTGGGATGGAATAGGCGATTGGCAATGCCTAACAGCTAAGAGCTAACGGCTGAAAGCCATAACTACCGATACCGATAATACCGTTCAACTTCCCCTTTAATCCAGTCGGGCCAGTACGCCTCATCAATGGGATAACTGGCATCGAGTGACTGAAAAGAGCCTTCTCCGGCCACTTTCCTAATCCCTTCGAGTGTATTATATCGCACTTCGTCAACGCCGATCAGGCCGGCTACAGCCACATTGATTTCATCCATGCTTTTGTCATAGGGATTGCCGTCGGGAAAAGCACGCCTGGCGGCCAGTTCGTGAAGGCAGTCCAGACCGCGATGCCATTCCTTGAAAGAAGGAAAAACCATGGGACCATAGGATATCCAGAATTCGACGAATTTTGCGCCGGCATTGTAAACCACCCAGACTGAGCCTCCTTCACTGACTGTGCCACGCACAATGCTGTCATCTCCCATGGCAATATTTTTTCCATTTAGAAGGGAATCAATGCCGCCGAATTTCAGACCCACTTCCTGGGACCTTGTTTTCCGGGCTCCTTCCTGGAATGTTCGTATTGACTGGGGAAGTTTGATCAGTGCGGGTAGCAACTGTTTATCAAGACCTTCCGCAACGCCAACGGTCACGCCCCAGCCCGATTCAGGATTGGGAATGACCACGTCTGCCTTTGAGTCGGGATACTGTTCCGTCAGCCCCAGGCCCAGTTCTCTTCGAATCTGAAAGACCTCTTTTCCCCGGAACGTGGAAGCCACGTTGCCGAAATAAACCCCCTGAAAAATATCCGGCATGACAGGCTTGCTCATTAAACGCCGGGTTTCAATGCCGGCTGATGAACAGATTGTCATTTCGGCGCCGTCGTACTCCTTTTCCGTGGCCCCCCCCAATCGTCTATGGGAGCAGGATTCAGAGCATGCCACAAAAGCGCCGTCAATGGTGGCATAGCAGAAAGGCTCAAATGCTTTGTCGTCATTTAATGCAATCAGGTGGGTCTCACTGCCATCATGAACCAGCGCGGTCAGGGCAAAGGTTCCCCTGCCGGTCAGTCTGTCAACAAGCCTTTCGCCGGCGGCAAAGCTGATCCCTTCCTGAAGTATATATTGATGCAGCAGGGCACCCACCACCTCGGTTTTGTTGTTGGTCTGAAAACGGTAATGGTTTTCAAGCTCGGCTTTGAGGTCGTCTTCCTTAATGAGATACCCGTCCATGGTCAAAACCAGCTTTATTGTTGAGCTTTCTTTGGGACGAATCTCGATGGGCTCCACGTTGATTTTTTCAGGAATCCGCTGTTTGGTATATCCGATATTGCCGATGGCGGCCACAGGGGAGAGGTGCTGAAAGGTCTTGGCAATGTCCCGGTCAATAACCTCAGCGATCCGGCCCAGGTCTTTGTAAATAAAAATGCCCTTTCCATTTCCCACTGCAAGCCCGGTGCTGGCTTTGCCCCGGTGCTGACAGGCACCGGTTGCCAGAAAGGTTTTGTTAACCAGTTCGTCATCTTCCGGACTGTAAATCCCAACAATTCCATCCATAATGATTGTCCCTCAATTCAAATTAATTGGCCGAAAAGCCCAATGGAACGTAATACTCCGCAATCCACAATCCGCATTTACTTAATATCCCTGTGATAGTCCTGAAGGGATTTTACCTTGCCGTGGCCCCGCTGTTTGGCAGAAATTCCCCGCGCGGCGGCCAGTGCGGCGGATAGCGTTGTGATATAGGGGATCTTGAATTTGATGGCGTTTTTTCGGATGTACGAATCATCATGCTTGCTCAATTTGCCGCTGGGGGTATTAATCACCAAGTGAATCTCATTGTTCTTGATGGCATCGACAATGTTGGGCCGACCCTCATGCATCTTCAGGATACGCCTGGACTCAATACCGTATTCCTTTAAAAACCGGTGTGTGCCGTTGGTGGCGAGGATGTCAAAACCCAGTTGGTGCAGCTGCCGGGCCACTTCCCCCACGGCCGGTTTGTCCGTCTCCGATACCGTCAGCAGAACGGATCCCTGATCCGGCAGGACCAGCTGGGTGGCTTCCTGCGCTTTGTAATAGGCTAGGCCGAAGGAGTCCGCCATGCCCAGCACTTCCCCGGTGGAACGCATCTCAGGTCCCAGAAGCGGATCCACCTCCGGAAACATGTTGAATGGGAAAACCGCTTCCTTGACCCCGTAGTGGGGGATTTTTTTGGGTTTGATATCCAGGTCCGCCAGTTTCTTTCCCAGCATGAGCTGGGTGGC
>CAYPQJ010000195.1:0-7801 GCA_964412835.1 uncultured Desulfobacteraceae bacterium
GACCGCGACCTGGAATCTGGGAATAATTTCGCCAAAGCCTCCCTTTTTGACTTTCATGTCTGCAAAAAAGAGGTGGTGGTTGACAATGATAAGCCTGGCCCTGGCTGCCCTGCTGCGCAGTTTTGCCAGAAAGCAGTCTCCCAGAAACATGCAGTCCGGACCGATGCATTGATCCGAAGACGCAGACAGCGAATCCCAGAGAGGATCGTCATCGGCCAGCCATCCCAATTCCCCTCGGTCCCCGAATGGGGTTGTTTCAATCCATGCCTCAAGCTTTTCCCGGGTTTCATCCAGGATCGTATTCAAAAGAGATCGCTGCTGAAAGTGCTGATGATATTTGTGCAGACAGAGGTAGTTTTTTCGACCCTTCATGATCACGGCATCAATGCTCAATCCCGTGGCTTTTTTGAGAAGCGGGATGTCTTTTTTGTAGATCTGTTCTTGAAGGTTTTTGGTGCCGGTGGAAACAACGGTTTTTTTGCCGCTCAGTAACACCGGAACGAGATACCCAAAGGTTTTCCCCGTGCCTGTCCCTGCCTCTACAATGACGGATGATCGTTCATGGAGGGCCTTTTCGATGAGAAGCGCCATTTCCAGCTGAGAGGGGCGGGCTTCAAAACCGTCGATGCGCCGGCTCAACATGCCGTCCGGGCCCAATATATCTCCACTGGTGAGGGGTGTTTGGATCATGGGGCGAATATAGTGGTTTGAAAGTGAAAGCGTCAATAGAAAAGGCATCTTCTCCCCCATTGGAAAAAGACACCTTTTGTGGTAAAATATCTATTTTAATGGATTAAAGTTTGACGACGCCCTTGGCCTTCGGGCCTCGATCGCTCTCTTCGATTTCAAAACTCACCCGGTCCCCTTCGCTGAGGGTTTTAAATCCGGGCATGTCAATGCCGGTATGATGAACAAACAGATCCTGTCCATCTTCCTGTGAAATAAAACCAAATCCTTTTCGGTCGCTAAACCATTTTACAACGCCTTCTCCCAAAGTACTGCCCTCCTTGATCTAAAGATTCCCGAGCTTTTGCGGCTCGGATCGTATGGCCTGCTAAAAATATCTTTTCAAAGTCATCCGATCCGCGCATACTGCTTTATTACTCGGCGGATGGTATTACAAGGGCTTTGAGGGGTCAAGAAAAAAATGGGCTTATAGTGATAGGTATTTAACTATTGTTCATTTCTGTACAAAATAAATGCCTTAAAGGAATCCTTGACAATTTCTCAAGGATTTAAGAGCATTGATCCCGGCGGGTACACAACCCCGGAAGCCGGGATGCTGTATGATTTTAAATTTAATGAAAATGGAAAGGAGTCAAAAGTGGCCAATTTTTTATTTGTGTTAAGTCAGGATGATAATGAGAAGGCGACAAGGTGTTTTCAATTCGCCAAGATTGCCCATTCAAAAGGGCACGATGTAAATATTTTTTTGATAGACGGTGGGGTATTGTGGGCCAATAATGAAAGAGATCTTACGCAGAAGACGGGAACAGGGGATTGCCCAAATGACTATTTCCCCTATCTGGTAGAAAAAGAAATTCCCTTTGGTGTCTGAATCCCCTGTGCCAAAAATCGTCAGGTTGACGAATCAAAATTCTTTTCAAATATGGTTTTGGATGGGGCGCCTCATTTGATAGATATGGCTGCGGAAGCCAAAGTTTTTAATTTTTAAGCATGGTTATACTTTCCCACGCCGGGGCGTGGGAGCGAAGAAGAAAGGTTATGGAAGCTTAGAATTAAGGAGTTATCGTTTTGAAGCGCTGCATTGTTATGTTTCTTCCAATGACCTTCCTGTTTTTTCTGGGGGTTTGGGCCCCTGCAATGGCTGCCAAAACCGACCAGACCCACCTGAGCGGCATGGTTAAAACCAAACAACTGCTCCTCATCAAAACAATCCGGCGCTACAATGAAAACCTGCCGGCCACAATGGCCCGTATCAGCGCCTATGAAACCTTTCTCAGCGACCACATGACCAGGGCTCACCAACTGCGATTTCTGATCAGTGTGAGTGAATCCAATCCTTTTGAGGTGCGTATGTACTTCAAACAGGCCACGGAAATGAGCGATGAACTTACAAGAGAAAGCAGGGCTGTCCGCGCAATGGCCCACGATCTTAAGCTCAACCTTTCCCTTGTTCCGGATGCGCGAGAGGACCTTCGTTTTATTGCAAAAACAGCCGTTTCTAAAAAACAAAAAGAAGAGGCTCAGTCTCTTTTGGGCGAGCTGCAGCGATTTGAAGCCACGCAGTTGAAAATCAAAGAACCCCTTCACGCGGTCCTGGAACAATATGACAACACGGAAAAGCTTTTATCAGAATGGGATAAAGCACTGACAGCGGAAATAGCGACTGTATGGTCCATCTATTTCACGAAGCCCATGTTTGTAATGTTCGACAAAGAGACACTTGAGTTGCTGCCCGTCTCTTGCTTCATCTGGATCTCCTCAATCGGGCCGAATCTCGAATCGAAAACCCCGGATTCTCCCGCTGAGTGGTGGCAGTCCGCATGTTCCTTCCTGGCCTTTGGATTTATTTTCCTCCTGATTTTCAGATGGGTTCTGGGCCGAATAGGCAACCACTCAGACGGAAATCAGGACCAATGGGTTCGGATTTGCCGGGCTTCGAGCCTCTCTGCCTTCCTGTGGGCCGGTTTCTGGGCAGCGTCTATGATCAACGTTTTCCCTAAAAACATTGTTTTTTCCAGACTCGCAGTAACCTTTGGAGCATTGGCCGCCATTTCCCTGGCCTGGGGTTTGCGGGAGATCAAACTTCGCTCCGGACTTCCATCGCCCCTTTACCCCCTGTTTTATCTTTTCGCTACCGCCATTATCGCTCAAATCCTCAACATGCCCCTTCGGTTGCTTGGGGCGCTGTGGCCGCTGGGGGTAGGCATCATGATGTTCTTCATGTGGCGCACGGCCAGAAAATATAAGGACCCGGCGCCTCGAAAGCTGGCCCGCTTCTGTTTCTGGAGTGGGTTCCCGATCATCGCTCTTTCCCTGGCAGGTTTTACCTTCCCTGCCGTTGAGGTCTTTCTGACGCTTTTCCTCTGTTCCATTCTCTATCAGTTCGCTTCAGCCGTGTCTGACCTTGTAAGACGAAGGTTGGCCCGACTGCAGGATAAGGGCAGTTCGCTGTTTCATTCCGTAACCGTCAGTCTGAGCATTCCCATTATCTGGTTTTTCTCTGTGGGGGTTCTCTTTCTATGGCTGTCAAACCAGCTCGGAGAAGCAGGGATTCTTGAACTTGCAGGCAATATCCAATTCATATGGCAAGACCTTCAAATTGGTTTGATTCAGATCGTCATAGCCGTAGCGCTTTTTTTTGTCATCAAACCGGTGGTGGAGGTGCTCAAAGGCGGCGTCGAGAGGCTGGGCCAAAAATCCCGTTTGGATGAAGCCGTCATGATGCCCATCGAGACGGTCATCAGCGTTGGGGTCTGGATTGCATACGGACTTATCGTGTTACATATCATCGGCGTCAAGTTGAGCGCTGTTATGGTGCTTGCCGGGGGCATGAGCGTGGGGATCGGATTTGGATTGCAGCACATCATTAACAACTTTGTCAGCGGCCTCATCCTTTTGTTCGGCCGGTCGGTAAAACCGGGGGATGTGATCGAACATGAGCTGGTTATGGGAGAAGTGGAAAAAGTGACCATTCGCAGCACATTGGTCCGGACCCGCGACGACACCACCATGCTGATCCCCAATTCAAACCTGGTTTCAATGCCCTTTGTCAACATGAGCCGCGGCAACCGGGCCGTTCGGCTGGTCGTGGCCGTTGGGACTGCTTATGACAGTGATACAAGCCTGGCACAACGTCTCCTACTGGAGTCGGCCCGGGAACACCCGGACATTCTTAAATATCCTCCACCGCGCGTCCGTTTTGAGGACTTCAAGGACAATTACCTGGACTTCCGAATCAAGTTCTGGGTGAACTTTGACGGCTCCAAACGCGTCGCTTCAGACCTTCGGTTTGCCATTCTGAAGAAATTCAGGGAACATGGCGTGGAAATTGCCTTTCCACAAATGGATGTGCACCTCAAGGATGTTCCATAAACCTTTAATGTGCTGCATCGGGATTCGGATATGGAAAATGCCGTCCAGGTAATCGCCATTACGGTGGCTCAGGAACTGGAAAGCTGAAATACAGGAGGATCAATCATGACTGCCGCCGCACTCCCTCAATTTGATCACCCCATCAAAGAGCCCCGGGACTTGTCCGATCGCATTCAATGGCTGCGGGATTACTATTTTAAGGGTACCGAACGGAACTGGAACAACGAATCTATTGCCTGGACCACGGGAACCGCCTGGGATATTCAGTTCAACGAGATGACGTTTTACATCGTACCGGAAACCTACACCTTGATGCAAACACTGCGGGGTTCCTATCGGCAGGCAGCCAGAGCCATAACGCTGGACAAGGAATTCTGGAACTGGCCTCAGGTGGAACGACGTGCCTGGTTCGTTAAAGAGGTGATGGTCCGATACATGCCCAAGGAAATTTTACCGGGCGATCTGATCGCCGGCGGCAGGTTCAATGTTCAGACCTCTTTGTGTCTGGACCAAACAGAGCAGCAGGCATTCGACAGGGCATTGCTCGGCAAAAACGGCGCACGAGCCGGCATGAAATGGTTTCATGATCACGGCTACGGCAATGCCGGCGCCACCAGCGGGCACCTGATCCCGGACCACGAACGGACACTCAAAATCGGTTGGAAAGGCATTTCGGCCGATCTGGAAGCCCGATACCATCAATTGAGTGATGGGGACAGAAACGGGAGCAAAGGCGCCCAGTTAAAGGCCATGACGACGGCCGAAACCATGCCCCGTGATCTGGCGGCCGGTTACGCGGATCTTTGTCGGACGCTGGCCGACGGCCAGGCCGACGTCCACCGCCGGGAGGAACTTCTACAAATGGCGCAGAACCTGGCCCGGGTTCCCTGGGAACCGGCCCGGACCTTCTGGGAAGCCCTGCAGGCCCTCTGGATCAATCACATGCTGATCATGAGTGACGAAAATTATCCCGGCCCGGGCGTCTCTTTCGGCCGACTGGACCAATACCTGCTACCGTACTGGGAATATTCCTTACGCAATGGCATGGACCGTGAGTTCGGAAAAGAACTGCTGAAGTGCTTCTGGGTACACTGCAACACCGTTTATGACGCCATGATCAGGAACGGCAACCAGGGCATTACTGCCGGGTTTGGGCAGTTGATCACCCTGTCCGGCATGGGGCCGAACGGCAAGGATATGACCAATGATCTGACCTATGCCATTTTGGAGGTCATCGACGAAATGAGCCCCATCCTGGAGCCCAAGCCCAACGTGCGACTGCATGGAAACTCCCCTGAACAATTGCTGGACAAATTGGTTGATATGATTTCCGTCAGCCAGGGATCACCTTTTCTGCTGAACTTTGACGAACGTTCCATGGCCGGCATGATGCTTGAAGCCAAAAAGGCCGATCTCAGCCACCTGATTAACGCGGACAATGTCCATGATTACGCTCCGGTGGGATGCCTTGAAAACACCATGGTGGGAAACGACCGGTCCGGTACGGTGGACGTGAATCTCAACCTGCTAAAAGCGGTAGAACTTGCGCTCACCGGTGGCAAAGACCTCATACCGTTTCTGAATCCCATGACCGGCAGGGAAGAAACCATTCATCAGGACGGACCGGATACGGGCGCAGCGACTGACTGCGAAACCTGGGAGGATTTCTGGGGGCGCTATGCCACACAGACCGAATATATCATTCGGAAAAGTGTCGCGGTTTATGAGACATCGGAATCCCTCAGGGCAAAATATTTCCCCACCCCCTATCTTTCCTGTTTGGTCAGAGGCTGTGCCGAAAAGGGTCTGGATATCACCAACGGGGGTGCGGAAATAAATTTCACCACCCTTGAAACCGTCACCTATGCCACCACCGTCGATTCCCTGCTGGCCATCAAATATCTTGTTTTTGACCGAAAAAAATGCACCCTGGCCGAACTCATGGATGCTTTGAAAAACAATTGGAAGGGATACGGTGTGCTTCAGGCCTTCGCTAAAAATAAAGCGCCCAAATACGGGCGAGATGATGATGAAGCCGATGCCATGGCCAAACAGGTGATGGATCTGTGGTGCAACGAAACCTGGAAACACAAAACCGTTTCAACCGGGCGACAGTTCAGGCCCGGCATGCTCAGCTGGAACTACTGGGCCGGGGACGGTTTCATCATGCCTGCCAGCGCCGACGGCCGGCACAAAGGGCAATTTCTGTCCAACGCCATTTGTCCGTCGAACGGAGCCGATATCAACGGCCCCACGTCCAATGCCAACTCCGTGGGCAAGGTGTTGGGCGGCAGGGCTTCTGACGGCAACGGCGACTGGGGCGAATATCTAAACTGTCTGCCCAATGGCGCAAGCCATACCATCACCTTTAACCCGTCGATTATCCGGGACCCCGAGCACAAGGAAAAGTTCAAAGCGTTTTTGAAGGGCTATTGTGAAAACGGCGGCAGCGCTTTGCAGATCAACATGCTTGATCCGGGTGTGCTGCGCGATGCTCAGAAAAACCCGCAGGATTACCGCCATCTGTTGGTCAGAGTCACCGGTTACAATGCATACTTTACGACCGTGGGCAAAGAGCTGCAGGATGAAGTCATTCAGCGGGTGAGTCATGGGCGGTTCTAGTTCGTGCCCATCCACAAATGGCCAATTTGCCCGATTTCGGCGTCAGACTAAAATTGTAATCCTCGAAATACTTCCATGTATTCCTGCGGTTACAATTTTCGCCTTCCTTGAACTCGAACAAATTTTCTCATTTGTGGACGGACACTACTTCTGATGCGCCCAAAAGCCACTATTCTTGAAATCCAGCGGATGTCAACCGAGGATGGCCCCGGTATTCGCACCACTGTCTTTTTCAAGGGCTGCAGTTTGCGTTGCCGCTGGTGCCACAATCCTGAAAGTATTTCCCCCCATCCCCAGGTCCACTGGATTTCAAATCAGTGTATCGGGTGTAAAATCTGCCTGGAAGTTTGTCCCGAAGGGGCGCTGACATTTACCGAAGACGGCAATCGCATAGACCGCAATCTGTGCAATGGTTGCGGTCTATGCACAGAAGAATGCCCGGGAGATGCGCTGGCGCTTCTGGGGAAGTCATGGGAAGTGGATAACCTGTTTCAAGAGATCATCAAAGACCGCGCATATTTCGAAAAATCCGGCGGCGGTGTGACCCTGGGCGGGGGAGAACCGACCCTGCAGGCACCATTTTGCCTGGTATTGATGAAAAAGTTAAAGGAAGCCGGCATTCGCACGGCACTGGATACCTGCGGCATGTGTTCTCCGGAGGCCCTGGAAGGGCTGTTGCCCCATACGGATTTGCTGCTGTTTGATCTAAAAGAAATTGACCCCGAGAAACACAAAAGATTCACCGGAGTCAGTAATGACAGAATTTTGAAGAACCTTACCCGTGTGGGCGATTTCATGCAATCAAATGGCCACCCAATGAAGCTCTGGATCAGAACACCCATCATTCCCGACGCAACCGTCACGGATGAAAATATCAGGGGGATCGGAAAGTTTATTGCCACCAACCTTTGTGGGCTGGTAAAACGATGGGAACTGTGTGCATTTAACAACCTTTGCAAAGACAAGTATTCGCGCTTGGATCTTACCTGGGCATACAAGGACTGCGAGCTGTTCAGTAGATTGCAGATGGGAAAGATGGCGGCCGGTGCCAGAAACTCAGGTGTCGATCCGGCTATCGTACTCTGGAGTGGGTCAACGAAACTGGAAGCTGAAAACTGAA
>CAYPQJ010000196.1:0-7764 GCA_964412835.1 uncultured Desulfobacteraceae bacterium
GGGGCAGAAGCGATTCCTGGGCGACATGGCCCATGAACTGGCCTCTCCCATTGCTAGAATGGAACTGGGGATCAGCATCTTTGAACAGCGGCTGAAAGGCGAAGATCTGGACCGCCTGAAAGACATCGGCGAGGAAGTCCGCCATATGTCCAACCTGATCAACGAACTATTGTCCTTCACGAGGGCCGAAATAGGCTCTGAGAGGCTGGCGGCTGAAATTGTTCCCCTGAAACCCATAATCATTTCCGGCATGGATCGGGAAGGGGCGAAAGGGGTGAAGATTCTGAACCGTGTGGCTGACGGCACTTCCGTCTGGGCCATTGACAGCCTGCTTCGCCGGGCCATTTCAAACGTTTTGAGAAACGCCGTTCGATACGCCGGCAGTGAGGGAATCATTGAGATCACGGCTCAACGGGAAGGCGATAAAGTTCTTATTGTGGTGCGGGACCAGGGACCCGGCGTACCCGAAGGCGCGATTGGTCGCCTGTTTGAACCCTTTTACCGGCCGGAGGCTGTTCGAAACCGCAAAAGCGGGGGCGTAGGTCTTGGACTCGCCATTGTAAAGACCTGCGTTCAGACCTGTGGCGGAACCGTCTATGCTGAAAACCTTCAGCCGTGCGGTTTTTCCATCACCATAACGCTTTTCGCATCCAAGCCTTAATGATGCACTATCCATCCAAATCCTATGGCGCTATGGCGTTGGGCCTGGGAATGGTGGCATAACTGCTATACATGCCAACAGAGGAAAATGTGTGATATTATCATTCAGAGTAGCGGATCGAGGGTTGAGATGCGCCATATTCCTCACGATTTTTTCGATGTATAGAAACCGGTAAATATCTTTCTACGTTCAGTGTCTCTGATCATTCCCGGTGATGTTTTTTGCCAAGTTATTTGACGGTCGTTCCCCTATCTCTCCCACATGCTTCGCGGTACTTGATAAAATAACCCTTGATAAAATGATATATTCAAATATAATTACCCCTGAAAATATCATTTCAGGAGGTGCATCATGGATCGATTCGCTCTCAATTATTTGGAAAAGTGGCGATCAAAGGTCAACCGAAAGCCGTTGGTCATTCGGGGCGCCAGACAGGTGGGAAAGACCTACTTGGTCCGTCTGTTTGCCCGGGAACGGTTTGACCACCTGCTGGAAATCAATTTTGAACGACATCCGGATGCGGCATCCCTTTTTGCCTCAATGGACCCCAAAACAATAATTCAAATGCTGGAGTTGCAGTTCAATGTGCCCGTCCGTCCGGGCCGCACCCTCCTTTTTCTGGATGAAATACAAGCCGCTCCCGAAGTCCTCGTTTGTCTGCGGTACTTCCTGGAAGAGTTGCCGGAACTTCACGTCATTTCAGCAGGGTCCTTGCTGGAATTTGCCCTGGAAGAACCGGTCTTCTCCATGCCCGTGGGCCGCATTGAATATTTGTACCTCGGCCCCATGCAGTTTGAAGAGTTCCTGGTCGCAGCCGGGGAAAAAAGCCTGGCAGCCTTTCTCGGGGATTTCACCCTTCAGGACGTCATCCCCCCGGCACTCCATGCGAAGCTCATGGGTCTGTTGCGAAAGTTCCTGGTTACCGGTGGAATGCCCGAGAGTCTGAATATCTATCTCAAAAGCAATTCATGGCAGGAATGTGATGCGGTAAAACATACGCTGCAAACAACCTTTGAAAACGATTTCAATAAATACGGCGGACGTATCAAACATCAGCGTCTCCAGCTTGTATTTCGAAAGGTTCCCCTTCTTGTGGGAAACAAGTTCAAATATGTCAACGTGGATAGAAACGCGCGATCGGCGGAAGTGGCAAGTGCCTTGCGACTGCTCTGTCAGGCCCGCGTGGCCTTCCCGGTGTATCACTCCGCATGCACCGGAAGCCCTCTGGGCGCTACCAGCGATGAAAGGAAATTCAAAGTGCTTTTCCTGGACGTGGGCCTTCTGTCAACGGCCACGGGCCTCAACCTTCTGGATTATGAAAAGGCGGAGGACATCATGCTGGTCAATGCCGGCGCCGTTTGTGAACAGTTCGTGGGCCAGCACCTCCTCTTTTCTCAAGAGTTCTACCGAGAACCGGAAATTCACTACTGGGTTCGCGAAAAGAAGACCTCTTCCGCCGAGGTGGACTACGTGATCGCTAAGGGGTCCTCCATCGTGCCCATCGAGGTGAAGGCTGGAAAAGGGGGAACCCTGAAATCGCTCCATCTCTTTCTGAGGGAAAGGCGGCTTTCCCTTGGTGTCCGGTTTAACGCGGAGCCGCCCTCTCTTTTCGATCTAAAGACAGCTCTCTCCCATGGCCGGAATGTTTCCTACCGGCTCATGTCACTTCCCCTGTACCTGGTCGGGCAGGTACGCCGTCTTTTGGCTCCTCAGGCCTAAGTTGAAGATAAAACCCGGAAAAACTACCCGCAGCAAAAACGCAGCAAAGCCGCATTTGATGATGATCTACAGTTTCGCCGTGTTTTTTATTGACTTACAGTAAAACTTTCAGTATTTATGCTGTTATGTTGTAAGGAAAACAGTGTTTGGCAAAGGAGCGGCGACCCATGAAATTGACGGACAGACAAAAAGAGGTTTTAAGCTATATTTCCAATTATATAGATGCGTGGGGAAAGGCTCCCTCCTTTGACGAAATCTGTTCCCACTTTGGATTTGCGTCTTACAATACCGTCTCCACCCATCTCAATATCCTGGAAAAAAAGGGATACATCCGTCGGCCGAGAGAAAAAAATAAAAAGCGCGCCATCCGGGTGATCAGCCCCGTGGAGACCCGAAAATTTGAATGGCCTCTTCTGGGCCGGGTAGCGGGCGGGGAACCCATTGAGGCCATCGAGGATGTGGATGTGGTGGAGGTGCCGCCTTCCATGGCAGACGAGGGTGATTGCTTCGTCCTTCAGGTCAAGGGGGTTTCCATGGAGGAAGACGGCATACTGGATGGGGATTTTGTGGTGGTGCGGAAACAGGCCACCGTAAAGAATGGAGAGATCGTGGTGGCCCTGGTGAACAACGGGGCCACAGTGAAGCGGTATTACAGGCGAAAGGATCACGTGGAACTCCGGCCGTCCCATGGGGAGATGCCGTCAATCCGTGTTCGGGATGAAAATTTTCGCATTGAAGGAAAAGTCGTGGGGGTCATGAGGTACTATCGGTGAGAAAATTTCTCCATCATCGCAGCATCATCCATCTCCACATCGCGGCCCTTCCCATTGCCGTGGCCCGGGTTTCCCAGGCCTCGCTCCGGAACCGCCCCGTGGCCGTGGCACCGCTTCAGTCCGATCGGCCGGTGGTGCTGTCCGTTTCCAGTGAGGCCCGGCGTGAGGGGGTTTTTAAGGGGATGTCCCTGTCAAAGGCCATGAAGCGGTGTCCGGGACTCAAGGTCCTGCCCCCGGATCCGGAGCTTTTGGAAAAAGCCTGCCGGCATCTGGCGCAGACTGCGGCCCGGTACACGCCGATCTGGGAACCGTCGCGGCCGGGACACCTCTACCTGGATCTCACCGGTGCCGAGCGGCTATGGGGACCGGTCTGCGATGTGGCCCGGCGGTTTCAAAAAGAGATCAGGGATCGTCTGAATCTGACCGGAGCCCTTGGGGTCGCCGGTAACAAGCTGGTTTCCAATGTGGCTTCCCGGGCCCTGCCGTCGGAAAGGGATTCGCTGGGGGTGTTCAATGTGGAACACGGTCAGGAAGCCGCTTTTATGGCCCCGCTAAAGGTGGGTGTGGTCCCCGACATCGGGCGCGTGCGCCGTAAGATCCTTTTGGAAGAGCTCAATATTACCTGTGTTGGACAGTTGGCAGCGCTGGATGTGGGTCGTCTGAAATTGATTTTCGGCCGCCGGGCCGCACTGATCCATCAATGGTCCCTGGGGATTGATGCGACCCCGGTATATGCACAGACCAAAACGCCCATGGTGAGCGAATCAGCCGTGCTGCCGCAAAGAGAAAATGACGACGGGATACTTCTGAAAACGTTCTGGCGTCTGGTGGAGACCTGTTTTTACCACATGCGAAAACGTCACTGGTTCCCCTTGAAAGCCGGTTTTATGGTTCGCTATGGGGATCAGGTTGTTGCCACACGGACCCTTAAGATTTTACCGGTAGCACGTGGCCATACACAGGCTGACGGACTGCATCTCTGGAACCCCTCCCTTTTTGCCCCCCTGGAAAAGCTGTTTTTTGATGTGTGTCAAAGAAGGGTGCGGGTTTGCTTTTTAAAGGTCTGGTTTCGGGAATTTCGCGCTTTGCATTTCCAACTGTCTCTTTTCCAGGCCCCGTCTCCCCGTGAAGAAAAAACCCGCCGACTGGTCCACGCCATGGATCACATTCGGGATCGATATGGGGCAGAAGCTGTCCGGTGCGGGCGGGCCGCATAAAAGAACCATGTCTCAGTTTGTCCATCTGAACGTTCATTCTGATTATTCCAGGGGCTGGGGGGTTGCTTCCATTGAAGCCCTCTGCCGTCAGGCGAAAACACTCGGCATGGACCAATTGGCCCTGACCGATACCAACGGTGTTTACGGATTTATCTTCTTCATTCAAACGGCAAAAGAGATGGGGATTACGCCCATTGTGGGGAGTGAGCTGTTGTGCGATGGGCGGCGCGCCGTTGTGCTGGTCAAAAACCATGAAGGTTATATCAATCTCTGCCATATCATCTCTGCACGTCAGTGCCACGCTGCTTTTGATCTGGTCCGTGCCATTGCTAAAAGACGGCGCGGTCTCATAATTTTTTCCGACGACTTCACCCTGCTCAAGGCCCTGAAACGGGATTCCATTGAAAACCTGTTTGTGGAGATGTCTCCCGGATACGGAATGTCCCGTTGTCACGCTTTTTCTCGAAAATTCGGAATTCCTCTCCTGGCCACCAACCGGGTGTATATGGCGGAAAAAGGACAGTTTCGCCTTCACCGCATTTTGAGGGCCATGTCGTTGAACACCAAACTGTCCAGGCTGGGGGAGACGGACCTGTGTCGGGATTACAATTTTTTGAATGCGCCACACCATATGGTGGATCAGTATCCCCATGCGCCGGAGGCCGTTAAAAATACCCTGAAGGTGGCTGAACAAGCCAGGGTGGATTGGGATTTTAACCGGGTGGTCTTCCCCCGTTTTAAACAGATGGGGGCTGATGAAGCCTTTCAACAGCTGTACCGGGAAACCCTGGACGGATGTCGCCGGCGCTACGGAAAAATCACCCGTGACGTAAGGGCCCGGGTGGACCATGAAATGCGGATCATTCGAGAAAAGAACTTTGCTCACTATTTTCTGGTGGTGGCCGATATCGCCGGACGGGTAAAATGCTCCTGCGGCCGGGGCAGCGCCGCCGCCTCCATTGTTGCCTATGCCCTGGGGATTACCCACGTGGATCCCATTGAGCATCGACTCTTTTTTGAACGGTTTTTAAATCCCGGCAGGATGGACCCGCCGGATATTGATATGGATTTCGCCTGGGACGAGCGGGATGCCGTCATCGATGATATCTTTGCGCGATACGGTCATGGACATGTGGCCATGGTGGCCAACCACAACGGGTTCGGCGCACGGTCCGCCATTCGTGAAGTGGCAAAAGTTTTCGGGTTGACGGATCGGGAGATCAGACGGGTCACGGAGAAAATCGGTTACCGGTGGCGTCTTCAGGATATGGGTGAGGCGTTGGGCGGACACCCCAAAATGCGCGGCGTCACATTTGAAAGGCCATGGGATGAGATCATTGATGCCGCATGCCGTCTTCAGGGGCATTTCAACCACCTTTCCATCCATTGCGGCGGTGTGGTGATAACGCCCGATGAGATTCGCCGGTACTGCCCGGTGGAAATTTCCAATGATGGCCGGCAGGTACTTCAGTGGGAGAAGGATTCGGTGGAAGACGCAGGCCTGGTAAAGATCGATATCCTGGGCAATCGAAGCCTGGCTGTGATTCGGGATGCACTCGTCATGGTGAATGGAAATTATGGTTGTTACCTGGAATATGCGGCGTTGAACCCTCTAAAGGATTCTGAAACCGCTAAAATTTTTTATAAAGGCGATACTTTCGGGGTTTTTTATTTTGAGAGCCCGGCCACACGTCAGGTGCTCACCAAAGTGGCGGCCGGTCTGGCTTTTGAGAAATACCTGGCCATGGATCACTTCTCCCTCAATGTGGTGGTGACGTCCATCATTCGCCCGGCCTCCAACCGGAACATCCATGAATGGTTGAGCCGCTTGAAAGGCGCCCCATGGAAGTCCCCGCACCCCCTTCTGGCAACCGTTTTAAATGAAACCCTGGGCGTCATGGTGTTTCAGGAACAATTGAGCCGGGCGGCCATCCACCTGGCCGGGTTTGATCCGGCGGAAGCCGATATGCTGCGCAAGACGGTCAGCAAAAAGCATAAGGAAAAAAAACTACGGGATTTTCACGATCGATTTGTTCGAGGCGCCCGGGGGCGGGGGGTCCATGACAAGGTCATTGACCAGGTGTGGCGGATGATGATGGGGTTTGACGGGTACAGCTTCTGCAAACCCCACTCCGCCAGCTATACCCTGGTGGCCTATAAATCCGCCTGGCTCAGAGCCCACTATCCGGCTGAGTTCATGGCGGCCGTGATTTCCAACGGCGGGGGATATTACGGCACCTTCAGCTATATATCCGAGGCACGGCGGATGGGGCTTGAAGTCCTGCCCCCCCATATCAATTTGAGCCACATCAAATATACGGGAGTTGGTCGGCAGATCCGCATGGGGCTCATGCAGTTGAAAGATCTCTCCCTGGAAGCCCTGGAAGCCATTATCCACGAACGTTTAAAACAGGGTCCCTTTGTTTCCCTGGAAAACTTCCTGACCCGATCCGGTTCCCATGTTCATCTCCAGGACGTTCGCATTCTGATCAAGGGGGGATGCTTTGACCCCATTGCCCATGGCGCTTCCCGGAGCGATCTCGTGTGGCAGGCCCTGGCTTTTTATGACCGGAAAGAAGAAAAAAGGATTCCGGGTCTGTTTGACGCTGTGGCGCCTGTAAAACCGGCATCCGCCATCCCGAAAATCGACAAACCCCATCCGAAGCACGTCATGTTGAAACATGAAGCGGAAGTGTTTGGATTTGTCCTGTCGGTGCATCCCATTTCCCTTTATGCGAATCGCCTGAAGCGTCTGCGGTATGTGCGGGCCAGTAATCTTTCACACAGGGTTGGGAAGCATGTGACGGTCATCGGCTGGCCCGTGACCGGGAAAACCGTGCATAGCAGAGAAGGAAAACCCATGAAATTTATGACCTTTGAAGATCTGACCGGAACCTATGAGGCCGTCTTTTTCCCGGATGCTTATGATCGGTTCTGCCCCATATTGAACGTAAAACGTCCCTATATACTACGGGGAAAAGTGGAGGAGAGTTTCAGCGCCATCACCCTGACGGTGGATCGGGTGGAAGTTTTGAATGCTGATTGTCAGTGATATTTTGTGGGGATCGTAAATTATTTTTGAGTTGGTTTTTGCATTTCAATATTATATGTTGGTCAATTATATGTTGATCAAAGGAGCTGCCGGATGACATCCTGTGATGTTGAGCATCGGCGCCGGAAAATCCATGAAATCGTGCATCAAAAAATATGACATTTCACGTGAATACTTTTTCGCGGAAGGATGTTTCATCACTGAATTATCAAATACGCCTGATGATCCAGTATTATCGATTGCAAGAGCGCGTGTGGAGCCGGGAAAAACAACCAAGTGGCATTGTTTGCGAGGCGTAACAGAGCGTTATGTAATACTTGAAGGTATTGGCAGAGTGGAAGT
>CAYPQJ010000197.1:0-3947 GCA_964412835.1 uncultured Desulfobacteraceae bacterium
TGAGAGTCAGGGACACCATTTTACACGGCGAGTCAGAGGGAAAGACCTTTTACGAAATCATTGAGGGGGGGAATGCTTTCGGTATGATGACCTTTGACCAATCCATTGTGGGGCTCTATAAGGAAGGTCTAATTACGGAAGAAACCGCCATGAGCTATGCGTCCAAAAAGTCCATCGTAAACCGGGCTGTTGATGCCATAAAATCGGCCAGGGGTGAAAAGACAACCACCATCGAGAACTTGTCGGTGGATACAAAATATGGGAAGAAAGACGGTCAGTAACCTAAAAGCGGTAGGGAGATGAAAATGGAAGTTGTCTGCTCAAATTGCCAGGCAAGGCTCAAAATCCCGGATGAGAAAGTCCCCGAGACGGGTCGTGTAACCGCCAATTGCCCGAAATGCAAAAGTAAAATTTCTTTTGAAAAATCCCGGCCCGATCCTGAATCGCCCTTGGTTCAGGAAACGCCTGAAATGGATTCGGCGCTCCCCGAGCAGGATTCGGAATATCGTGATGAGGACCCTTTTTCCCTGGACTTTTATGAAGAGGGGGCGAAGCTGGCCTTACTGATGCTGAGCGAAGGCGAAGCAGACAGCGGGGTTCGAGAAGCCACGGAAGGATTACTTCACAAGACGGTTCTGGTAAAAGACGCCGGAGAGGGCATCAGCAAAATGCGCTTTCATCTTTTTGATCTGCTGGTCCTTTCAGAGCATTTTGAGGGGGTCCCGTGGGCTCAGAGCCCCGTTCTTCATTACCTGAATCGACTCCCCATGCACACCCGCAGAAAGAGCTTTCTTGTTCTGTTGGGCTCGGAGTTTTCCACCATGGATCGCATGACGGCTTTCGGGTTGAGCGCCGATCTGGTGGTGAACCCGAAAGATATGAATGAATTTGCAGGAATTTTGAAGGCTGCCCTTTGGAACCAAGAGAATTTTTACTTGGCCTTTACAGAAACCCTCAACGAACTCGGCAAAGGGTAGACATCGTAATCGGATGCTGGAAAACAGGAATTCCGGATGGAAAAAAGGAAACAGATGAACATTACAGATCAATACCGAATCAGGGTGCAGCACTGCGTCGGCACCATCATTGACGTACACAGCGCCATCAGCGAAGCCTTTAAAGGTGAAGTATTTTTGACTCAGTTTGAAGATTTGGAAGAAGAAATCGGCAGTCTGGATATGGACCTGGTGTCTGAACTGGATATCCTCATGGTGGAACAGGCCACAAACACGCTTCTGGCCGAACTGAAAGGCCTGTTTGAAACCGGAACATACGGCATGGTGTACCGACAGTCCGTCAATTGACAAGGGAGGATTCCCTGCGTATCCCTTCGGAATCAATGCCGGCATGAAGTATCTGAGCATCCTTTATGGGTGCCAACAATTCCTGCCATTTCTGCCTCAACTCATCCATGTTCGCCCTTTTCCCCAGAGCCCATACAGATCCCCCGGCACCGGCACCGGCAAACCGGCCCCCACAGCCGGCGCTCTCAGCCGCCGTTACCATCTTTTCCGTCACATGGTCGAGGGCCTCGGAGGTTATCTCTTTCCTTAAAGCCATTTCTTCCCTCAGGAAAAAAGCCGCCCGGTCCCAGTCGCCCGCCTGAATGGCTTGAGCAAAAGAATGCACTGCCCCGTTGGCTTTGATCCACCCGGACCGTGTCTTGCCCGAGAGAAAATCGTCGACCCATTTACGATTGGTATGGGCGGCCACATGGCTTTTGCCGCTGTAAGCCACGAGTATATGGTCTGAAAGCGCCTTCTGGCCTTCTTTATCCAGCAGGGAAATTCTGGTGAGTGGCTCAGCCGGGCGACCAAAATGCCATTTCCACAGGTGGACCCCGCCATAGACGGCCGCAGCCTGATCCTGAATGCCGCAGTTTCCGCCGCTGATGCCGTCTTCCAGGTGGTAGGCCAGGTGAAGAATTTCCTTTCTGGAACGGACCCGATTATCACGTAATGTGCCCACTTCCTGGAGTGCCCCTAAGAGCGCAACAAGGGCTGTGCTGGATCCCCCGAGGGCGGATTTGACCGGAGACTGCGAATCAATTTCAATTTCCAAACCGTGAAACCCGAAGTAGGAGACCGCTGCGAAGAAAAGCCCGAATGGGGAATCAAAGGGCAGTCGATCTGCGGAAGCCTTTTCCGTGTGGGAAAAGCCCCGTGAAGAGATTTTTACCTGTCCACGGTCGTGGGGGCTGAGGGTCACGGAGGTTCTGAGGGTGAGGGCCATATTCACGGTGGCCGGGACCTTCCTTTCCAGGGGAAGGGCCAGTGCCTTGATATCCCATGTGCCGCCGGCGTCCACACGACAGGGCGCGGATACCGTCACCGGCGAACGGGTCAACAGTTCTCGAACCGAGCCCATTGATTTTAATCCTTCATCCTGAGGTTTGCCATGAACAAGCCTGAAATGGTTTTTGCATCCTGGATTTCATTGTTTTGGATCATGGAAAGGGCATCTTCAAAAAGAACTTCATGGACATCAAGGATTTCGTCATGATCAAGATGCTGTTTTGTCTCTTCCGTTTCTCCCAATTCAAAATTGGCCTGCATGGCCGCGTCTTTTACGTCGGCGATAAGGGTCTCGGTGGATATCTGACGCATATTGCTCCCCCTTAATCAATCCGGTTTTGCCAGGTCCTAAAGAATGGCGCTTTTGTGGAAAATACGGTAAAGTAAGAATATACAGAAATTGATTTATGGAAGCAACAGGAACTCAACTGGAAATATGAAAATACTGCTGACCAATGATGACGGCATTCATGCCTCCGGGCTTTTCGCCCTGCATGAGGCCCTGAAATCCGATCATGATCTTCATATTGTGGCGCCTGAGGCGGAAATGAGTGCCGTGGGACACGCCATTACCCTTGTTGATCCCATACGTGTGAAAACGGTACAAAAAAACGGCGGGTTTTTCGGTTACGCCGTCAGCGGCACGCCGGCGGATTGTGTCAAAATAGCGGTTCAGGAAATTCTTGATCCGCCGCCGGATATCATCCTTTCAGGCATCAACTGGGGCAACAATGTGGGGGTTAACATCCTCTACTCGGGTACGGTTTCCGCTGCCACGGAAGGGGCATTCTTAGGCATCCCTTCCGCCGCCATCTCCTTAGGCATTCAGAAAAAGCCTGATTTTGCTTTTGCGGCACGCTTCAGCCGAAATGTGATCCGGTTCCTTGCGGAGGGCGGTCTTAAAGACGGTACTGCGCTGAATGTGAATATTCCCCCTGTAGCCCCTGAAGAGATTTCGGGGGTGTGCCTGGCAAGGCAGGGCACCAGCCGGTTTGAGGAGCGTTTTGAACGACGACATGATCCCAGAGGAAACGTTTATTACTGGTTGAGCGGTGAAACCTTCATCGAAAACGGAAACCCTGACAACGATTCGGCAGCCCTTAAACAAAACAAGATTACCATCACCCCTATCCATTACGATTTGACCGCTGAAAGGGAGCTTATACGACTAAAAGCCGCCCATGCGCTGGATAAATTGGGTGATTTTTTTTAAGGGCCTCTCTCAGCTTCAACCTTTCGACTCTTTTCCCTTCATGCTGTCGATTTCCACTTTAATGACGGCAAGTCCATTGACCCGTTTTTCATCATATGCCATAACCCGCCCGCCGTAATGCTTCACGATCACATCCAGGGCTTTCCTTTTTTCCACCGGCTCTTCAAGAATAACGGCACGGCCGAACCCCACAACACTTTTGTAGCACATGTTCCACTTACAGGGGTTGTCCGCCGGAACGATTTCCAGATCCACTTCCATCTCAAAGCACACCCGATTATTTTTTTTAAGGATCGCCATCTTTCGACCCTTTTTACCGGTATGGAAATAGAGCGTATTTTCATGGTATCCGAAACTCAGGGGAACCACATAAGGCTGATTTCCGTCCGCAAGCCCCAGCCGACACACTTTGGCTTTTAGAATAATGCTTTCGATTTTTT
>CAYPQJ010000197.1:4047-7678 GCA_964412835.1 uncultured Desulfobacteraceae bacterium
TCTTCCTTCCGTCTCGGGTCGTACCGGTAAAGGAGCCAGTAGCCGGCATCCACGGCCTTCTTCTCCTCAAGCTGACTCAACCCCATGTTAATGCCGTGGTTGATGCAGGGAGAGTAGGCGATGACCAGTGATGGGCCGTCATAGGTTTCGGCTTCCCACAAGGCTTTGAGGAGCTGGTTCTTGTTGGCGCCCATGGCCACCGAGGCCACATACACATACCCGTAGCTCATGGCCATATGCCCCAGGTCCTTTTTGCGGACCGGTTTACCACTGGCGGCAAACTTGGCAACAGCCCCGGTGGGGGTGGCTTTGGAAGCCTGCCCCCCGGTATTGGAATAGACTTCCGTATCCAACACCAGAATGTTCACGTCGTGCCTTGAGGCGATCACGTGATCCAGGCCGCCATAGCCGATGTCATAGGCCCATCCGTCCCCACCGAATACCCAGATGGATTTCTTGGTGAGGTAGTCGCTCCGGTCCAGAATATCCATAAAGATCGGATTTGCTTCCTTTTCCCCGGATAACAGTTCGACTTCAAGCAAATCACGGATTTTGCGCCCCATTTCCTTGGATTTGGGGCCGTC
The DNA here is from genome assembly GCA_964412835.1 of uncultured Desulfobacteraceae bacterium. Classification (GTDB taxonomy): domain Bacteria; phylum Desulfobacterota; class DSM-4660; order Desulfatiglandales; family Desulfatiglandaceae; genus NaphS2. The sequence goes on from CAYPQJ010000197.1 coordinate 4,632, forward strand.
ATTCATGTTTTCCAGCCAGCCCGTCAGCGCCTCTTTCAGGGATTGTGGAATGTCGTCTTTCAGCGCTTCACGCGTAAGATCTTCCAGCTTTGACCGACGATGGGTGACCGCCAGCTCCATGCCAAGGCCATACTCGGCGTTGTCTTCAAACAGGGAATTGGCCCACGCGGGACCATGGCCGTCTTCGTTCACCGTATAGGGGCAAACCGGTGCAGAGCCACCGTAAATGGAGGAACATCCCGTGGCGTTTGCGATCATCATGCGGTCCCCGAACAGCTGGGTGACCAGTTTGACGTAAGGGGTTTCACCGCATCCGGGGCACGCCCCTGAAAACTCAAACAAAGGCTGTTTGAACTGACTCCCCTTGACGCTGGTTCCCGGCATCAGGTCATCCAGAAGCGGCAGTTCCGTTGAAAAGAGATGGTTTTGAACCTGGATCCCTTTCTGGGTTCCAAAAGGCTTCATGATCAGGGCTTTTTCCTTGGCCGGGCAGGTATTGGCGCAACTGCCGCAGCCGGTGCAGTCCAGGGGGCTGATCTGGATGCGATACCGCAATCCCTTAAGCTCCTTGCCCTTGGCTTCCTCCGTGACAAAATCCTTCGGCGCGTTTTCAAGGTCTTCTTCTGCGGCCAGCACCGGTCGAATCACCCCGTGGGGACAGACAAAAGCGCACTGGTTGCACTGGATGCAGTTTTCCGGCTGCCATTCAGGAACATTGATGGCGATGCCCCGTTTTTCATAGCGGGTGGTGGCTGTCGGGAAAACGCCGTCAGGCGGCATGGCACTCACCGGAAGCTGGTCTCCCTTCTGGCTCAGCATGGGTCTCATGACATCGGTCACAAATTCCGGTTCGTCCTTTTCCAGGTACGCTTCATGGCCTGCCGTGGCCCAGGATTTGGGGATCTTGATTTTTTCCAGCGCCCCCACGGCCCGATCCACGGCATCGATGTTCATTTGAACCACCTTGTCGCCCTTTTTGCCGTAGGTTTTTTTGATGGCCCCCTTCACGTAATCAAAAGCCTCTTTGGGGGGGATGACATTGGCAATCTGAAAAAATGCCGCCTGCATGATCATGTTGATGCGGGCTCCCAGGCCCAGCTCGGCACCTATTTTTACCGCGTCAATATTGTAAAATTCCAATTTTTTGAGGGCGATGGTGCGCTTTATACGATCCGGAATACGCGTTTTCATCTCCTTCAGGGTCCAGGGGGAGTTCAGCAAAAAAGCGCCGCCTTCCCGAATACCGTCCAGGATGTCGTATTCTTCCACAAACGACGGGTTATGACAGGCGATAAAGTCCGAATGGGTCAGCAGGTACGGGGCTTGAATCTTATGGGGGGAAAACCGGAGGTGGCTCATGGTGATGCCGCCGGATTTTTTGGCGTCGTAGGCAAAATAAGCCTGAGCAAACATATCGGTATTTTCGCCGATGATTTTGATGGAATTCTTGTTGGCCCCCACGGTTCCATCAGCGCCCAGACCCCAGAACTTGCACCGCACGGTGCCCTCGGGGGATGGATCGATCTGTTCACCCAAAGGGAGGGACGTATGGCTCACATCGTCCACAATACCCACGGTAAAATGATTCTTGGGACCTTTGGCGCGCAGGTTATCAAAAACCGCTTTAACCATGTTGGGCGTAAAATCCTTACTGCCGAGGCCATAACGCCCCCCCACGATGACCGGCGGCGTTTCTTTCCGTTCCTGGAAGAGGGTGCATATATCCTGGTACAGGGGTTCACCCAAAGCGCCCGGGGATTTGGTCCGGTCCAGTACGCCGATGCTTTGTACGGAAGCAGGCAGCGCCTGCAGGAAGTGCTCCGTTGAAAAGGGGGTGTAAAGACGAACCTTGATGAGGCCCACCCGTTCTCCAAGGCTGTTTAGATAGTTGACCGTTTCCTCAATGGCATCACAGCTGGAAGCTATGGATACCACAACCCGGTCCGCCTCCGCATCGCCCACATAGTCAAAGAGGTTATAGTTGCGACCGACCAGCGCCCCCACCTTATCCATTTCTTCCTGAACAATGTCCGCCACCGGAGCGAAAAAGGGGTTGGACGCTTCCCGGTTCTGAAAAAAGATATCGGGGTTCTGAGCGGTGCCGCGCAGCTGGGGGTATTCCGGGTTCATGGCTCGGCTTCTGAAATCTTCAATGGCCTCCCAATCCACCAGAGACGCCATATCGTCATAATCGATGAGCTCAATTTTCTGAATCTCATTGCTGGTCCTGAACCCATCAAAAAAATGCACAAAGGGAAGGCCCGTTCGAATGCTGGCCAAATGCGCCACCAGGGCCAGATCCATGACCTCCTGCACGGAAGCGGAAGCCAGCAGGGAAAAGCCGGTTTGGCGAACCGCATTGATGTCCGAGTGATCACCGAAGATGCTCAAGGCATGGGTGGCAATGGAGCGTGCGGACACGTGAAACACCACGGGCATCAACTCGCCGGCAATCTTGTACATATTGGGGATCATCAGCAAGAGTCCCTGAGATGCGGTAAAGGTAGTGGAAAGTGCCCCCGCTGAAAGACATCCGTGAACCGCGCCGGCGGCCCCCGCTTCGGACTGCATCTCCGTCACATTCAACACCTGGCCGAAGATGTTTTTACGTCCGTGAGCCGCCCACTCATCACAATATTCGCCCATGCTGCTTGAGGGCGTGATAGGATAGATGGCCGCTACATCACTCATGGCGTAGGCCACATGGGCAGCCGCTTCATTTCCTTCAATGGTTTTGGTTGTTGTACTCATAATAACGGTTCCTTTCACTATGGATAAAATGGTGTTAACAGGTTCAGGGTTCAACGTTCGGGGTTTTGGAAAGGAAAACTTTGAACCCGCAATCGACTCGGTTTTCCAAAAAATTTCAGTATATTTACGGTTAAATAGCCTGTCAATACTTTAGTCTACAATGTGGAGAAAGCGTTTCCAATGGGGCCACGACCAGTAAATGATAAAGGCTTTTCCTTTCACCGAGGTCAGGGGTACAAACCCCCAGAACCGACTGTCATAACTGTGGTTCCGGTTGTCACCCATGACAAAAAGAT
>CAYPQJ010000198.1:0-7657 GCA_964412835.1 uncultured Desulfobacteraceae bacterium
ACAACCCTGCCATGAAATTGATCATCCTTTTTACACGCATTTTCTCATCTCCATACAAAAACAAAAAAATATCTCTCGCAGAGGCGCAGAGGACGCAGAGTTTTTAAAAAGATTTGTAACCGTTCAAGGGTTCAATCACCAATCATCAATCCACTGCCCTTCCGATCCCGCCAAAAGGCCTTCCACTTCTTCAAGCAGCCTCTCGCTTTCAATCGGCTTTGCCATATACCCGTCGGCCCCTGCCTTCATGATTCGAGCCCTGTTTTCTCCGTCATCATAACCCGTAATCGCCAGTACCTTTATGTGAGACGTACGGGGGTTTTTCTTTATTCGTCTACAAACCTCAAAGCCGTCCATCCCCGGCATGACCAGGTCCAGAACAAGGAGATCAGGCTTGAAATCCATGGCCCTGGCCCCGGCCCCAAACCCGTCGGAGGCCACCTCAACCTCATAGTCTTCCGCTGAAAGAAATCGGGCCAGGATTTTCCGGATATTAGGGTCATCGTCTACGATGAGGATTTTCTTCGGAGAAAGGCGCCTCCCTGAGAATTCCGGTTCCGGTCCGTTCTCTAACGCGGGCATGGGATACGCCCCCTTTTTGGCGAGAACGGATTCAAGTTCGGACTTTTGAATGCGGTGCTGACCTCCCAAGGTCACAGATGCCTTGAGGTAGCCGGACTTGACCCAGCGCCACATGGTGGTGCGGCCCACAGCACAGAACTTTGCGGCCTCGGGTATGGTGTAATAATCTTTCTCCTCGGTCATAAGTCTCCCTTCACAAGGTTATCACACATGTGACAAGGACTTTTCACATGGATTTAAAAATTCAGGGCTTTACCAAGCCTTTTCCGCAGTCTCTGTTTACCCTGCCTGCTCACTGAAATCTTTGTTTCCGTTGTTTCACCGGGACGTAAAACTATTTATGTTATATCGGAAAGTATGAAACCCATAGAACAGATGAAACATACTGAAACAGATAGGGGGATCTCTGTCAAGAAAAAAACATTCAAGGATTTGTATAAAATGGAGATTTTCGGTGTGAAGAATGAAAGAAAACGTCTAAGATTTGTTGATCGATCCGGAAATGGTTCGGTTGTATGGCTCTGCACAGTACAATGCCTGCAGGTACTATTCCGACTCGCCAAGCTCCAACGTCTGGCCGCCGGTGCAGGCCATCATCGGAATCGACTTTTTTGATGCTTGGACAGCAGCGATCCTTAGATGCTATAATGAATGATCATCTTCAACATAAATTCACAGCATTCATTACGGGGTAAAGGCGGCAAAAGGAATGGATACAAAAAATAGCCTGTTTGACAAGGGCCACGGTAACAAGGCGTTCTTGATATTTTTGGTCTTTTTGGCGATCATGGTCGGGGCGGTTCTCATTGCGTTTATGATACAAACCGATTTCGGGCGGGTTGTCGTCAGCAATGTAACATACGAAAATTACAATGGCATCCCCGTTCGGGCCAAACTCCTTGTGCCCGTAGAGGCTTCCCCTGAAAATCGAGTGCCGGGGATTGTATACATCCACGGATACCAGAACAACCGGGAAACGGGTGACGCCTATTGTATTGAACTGGCCAAAAGGGGTTTTGCCGTACTCAATATTGACGCCATCGGCAGGGGAAATTCGGGCATTCCGAATAGCCCGTCTGCTGCCGATTTTGACAAAAGTTATGGAGGTCTCACGTCCTTAAAATATTTACGGGCTTTGCAGTTTGTGAACCCAGGCGCCGTGGGCATGATAGGACACAGCCTGGGGGCTGAGATGGCTTACGGCGTGGCCTTGGTTGATCCCGCTGTAAAGGCGCTTGTCATAACCGGATTTGCCTATACCCTTGATGCCACGCTGACGCGTCCGAAGAATATGTTGATGATTTTGGGACGGTGGGATGAATTCCGAAATCGGATGACGGGAACCCGGCACTTTGAAGCGGAATGGATGGGTACCCCCCAAACGCTAAAGGCTTTCCCGGTCAAAAATCCCGAATTCGGAAAAACCTACGGTGATTTCAGCGAAGGAACGGCTCGGCGGGTCTTTATGCCGGATACCATCCATATTCAGGAATCCCACAGCCATCCTGCCATTGCCGAAGCCCTGGAGTGGATGAAAATTGCACTTCATCCACCGGACAAATACTGGATTGACCCGAACCGGCAGACATGGCAGATCAAAGAATGGGCCACTCTGATCGCAATGCTATCCTGCTTTGCCTCTCTCCTCCCTTTGGGCCTTATGTTGCTCAGAACGAGATTCTTCAGCCCCATCCAGGGTTCCGTTACCGGATCATACGCCTGTTCAGGGAAAGCCTATTTCAAGTTCGCCGGGCTAAACGGCTTGATCATGTGGCTTTTTCTCCCCTTGATTCTGGTCCTTTTTGCTGTTCATATATATTTGGTCCCCATCGACAAGATTTTTCCCATGATGATGGTCAATGGTATTGTCTGGTGGTTTTTCTGGATAAATATCATCGGGTTTCTGATCTTTCGGCGCTGGTTCAGGAAACGGGCGGGAGAGAACAACCTCACCCTGGCGGATCTCGGCATCTCTTATGAAGAGAACCGTTTCGCATTGGATAGGGTCGCAATCGGCAAGACGATGCTACTGGCGCTGATCCTGTTCGCCTTTGCCTATTTAAGCGAACACACCCTTGAGCGGATCTTCATTGTGGATTTCAGGTTCATCTTTCCCTTTGCCAGCGATCTTACGCGCTACCGTGCGCTTCTCTGTTTCATATATTTTCCCTTCATTCTGGTCGGTTTTTTAATGACGGGGATATTCTTGCATGGCCAACTGCGCAGACCCGGAAATCGGACCTGGTTCAAGACTTTTATCTCATGGTCCTTCACCAATACCGTTGCGTTGGTTGCCCCTCTGATACTGTTCCTGATGATTCAGTACATCCCGCTGCTTACCACAGGATATATTCCCCTTGTGGGACCCGGAGGGATGTTTGTCTCATTCGTGATCAACCTTTTCCACATCATTGGCGTTCTGATCATGTTAACGCCGGTTTCAACCTGGTTCTACCAGATTACAGGCAAAATCTATCTCGGGGCCCTGCTGAATGCCTCACTGGTGACCTGGATGTTTGTCTCTTCACAGGTGATCGCACCCATACCGGTTTGATCGTCTTGGGATTGGTAGATCACCATCGGGATGAAACAATGAATAGACTACCGGAATGAGCACCAGGGTAATCAACGTCGATCCCGTCAGACCGCCAACCACCGCACGTGCCAGCGGGGCCTGGGCGTCAGCCCCTTCGCCGATACCGAGCGCCAGCGGCAAAAGGCCCAGGATCGTCGTCAAGGTCGTCATGAGAATGGGCCGCAGCCTGCGGCGGCCGGCCTCCACCAGAGCATCGTGGGTGGCCATGCCGGTGCGAACCAGCTGACCGGCCTGATCCACCAGGAGAACGGCATTGTTGACCACGATCCCCCCCAGCATGATGCACCCGATGTAGGATTGAACGTTCAGGGTGGTCTTCGTGATAAAGAGCGTGACCAGAACCCCCACCGCCGCCAGGGGCACGGAAAACATGACCACCAGGGGATCCCTGAGGGACTCGTATTGACAGGCCAGCACCATATACACCAGGACCAAAGCCAGAACGATTGAGACGGCCAGCTCGCGAAAAGCCTTCTGCTGCTCTTCGAAATTACCGGCCACCATCAGGTCATAACCGACGGGACGGGGGATCCGGTTCAGCCGGGTTTGCACGTCCCGGGCCACGGAACCCAGGTCGCGACCGGCCACATTGGCCTGGATCGTGAACATTCGCTGCTGGTCTTTTCGATCGATCAAGAGCGGTCCCCGGCCCGCTTCAGTGGTGACCAAATTGCGCAACGCCACCTGTTCGCCGGACCCGGTGGTCAGTGTGAGGTTTAAAATTTCGTCCAGGGACCGTTTTTCCGCGTCTTTCAGTTGCACCCAAATGCGATAGGAGTTGCCCCCCGTCCGGTACTCGCCTGCCTTGGACCCGGCCACCGCCGTTTCCAGGAGTTGGGTCACATTCCGAACGGTGAGGTCCAAATCGGCGATTTTGCTTCGGTCCACCTGGATTTCCTGCTGGGGAATACCCGCCACAAGACTGGCCTGAACGTCCGTAATTCCCGGGACATCCTGAATATCCGCCGATACCTTTTGAACCAGGGCGCCCAGAACTTCCAGATCAAATCCTCGAATCTCGATGGTCAGCCCTTCATCCCCGCCCAGAATCCGTTCCAGCAGAAACTGGCCCTGGGGTGCCCGGACACGGATTTCAATACCGGGAATTTTGCCCTTTAAGAGGCGGCGCAGGTCTTTGGCGATTTCGACATTGGAGCGATCCCTTTGAGCCGCAGGCACCAGGCTCAAGATGATCTGGCCTTCCGCCCCCGAATTGGGCCGCCAGCCGGAAGCCCCCACACTGACCACCGATGCCACCGCTTCAGGGACCGCCGGATATACGATTGCTTCCATTTTTCGGGTCTGTTGATCTACCAGTTCCAGCCGCGTGCCGATTTCCATTTTCCCGCTGACCCGGACCTGACCCTCGTCGCTGGGGGGTATAAATTCGCTCCCGATCAAAGGAAAAAGCAGAAGGCTCGCGCCCAGCAGGACCGCCGCCACAAAGACCGTGACCAGTCGGTGACGCAGAACCGTTTTCAGCAGTCCCAGGTAGGCATTGTCAAGCCCCAGGAAAAAGGCGTTGGAAAAAGCCATCAATCTTTCGACCCAGGCCTTTCGTTTTTTCTGAAGTGTAAGGGTTGATTTGAGCAGCCGCGATGCCAGCATGGGCACCAGTGTCAGGGAAACCGCCAGGGAACAGATGAGGGAAAAGATGATCACGTACGCCAGTTCCTTAAAGAGAATTCCCGTTACCCCTTGAACGAACACCAGCGGCAGGAAAATCACCAGCGTCGTAATGGTACTGGCCACAATGGCCTTTCCCACTTCCTGTGTACCTTTTACCGCGGCAACGGCGGGCGTTTCGCTGTTCTCGCAGCTGCGGCGAAAAATATTCTCAAGTACTACAATGGAACTGTCCACCATCATGCCGACCCCTAACGCCAACCCCCCCAGGGTCATGAGGTTGATGGTAAATCCTCCGAAGTACATGAGCGCAAAGGTAGCGACGATTGAGATGGGAATGGAGAGGGAAATGGCGACGGTACTGCGCAGGTTGCGCAGGAAAAAGAGCAGCACCAGGATCGCCAGACCGCCGCCGTAGAGTACCGACCGGGCCACGTTCTTGATGGAACGTTCAATGAAATTCCCCTGATTAATCACCGGAACGATGTGCAGCTGCGGAAAGGCTTCGTTCGCCGCATCGATTTCCGCCAGCACCCGTTTGGCCACCTCCACCGTATTGGCATTGGCCTGTTTGCGAATGGCCACCCGGATCCCCTGTTGGCCGTTGACCCGGGTCATGCGTGTCAGCTTTTCGTAGGTATCCTTGATGTCTGCAATTTGATCGAGCGTTACGGCCGCCCCGTCCCGTTTAACAATGACCGTATCCCCAATCTGATCCAGGTTGGTGAATTCGGCAGGTGCACGAAGCGTCACCTCGTACCGTCCCTGTTCGATCTTGCCCGCGGGAAGATCCAGATTCGCGTCTTTGATGGCGGCAATCACACGATCCATGGAGAGCCCGAGGGCTTTGACCCGATCGGGATCCAGTTCGATGCGAACCTCGCGGTTGAATGCTCCCCAGGTATCCACCTGGGCAACCCCCGGAATACGGGCGAATCGGTATCGGATCTGGACTTCGATCAGCTCGGTCAATTCCACCGGGTCCAGGTTGCTGGAAATGCCTAAAATCACCACCGGATAGCTGGCAATATCGAACTTTCGAACCCGGGGCCTGACGATATCGTCGGGGAGCTCGTTGATTTCATCCTCCAGCATACCTTGAACGTCGATGGCCGCGGCATCGATTTTGGTTCCCCAGACGAAGCTGACGCGCACACTGCTGTTCCCTTCGGACGATGTGGACATGATCTGTTCCACACCGGGTACCGTGGCGACAATTTCTTCAACGATCTGGGTGACCAGCCGCTCCATCACTTCCGGGCTGGCGCCCTCGTATTCGGTGCGAATGGTGAGGCTCGGCATTTCAATATCGGGGAGCATATCGATCTGCAGCCGGCTTAAGGAAACGGCGCCGATGATGACGATGATCAGGGTTACCATGGTCGTAAAGATGGGGCGCCGAACGCTTATTTCCGGTAGGTTCACGATAGGGGCTCCTCCCCGGGACCGGTTTCAATTTCACGTTTCCTCTCGGGAATCGTGATGGCCGAACCGTTCTTTAACAGCTGTTGCCCCAGGGTGACCACCCAACCGGACAACCCTTCCCCTTCCACCTGCACCCTGGCCCCCTCCCGAATGCCAACTTTCACCGCACGCCAAATCACCGATTTTCCATCCTTGCTCACCACAAATACCCCATGTTGGTCGTCACGGGTGGTCAACGCCTGTTCCGGGACAATGGTGGTTTCAAGCTCTCGTTTCAGCACCACCGCAGCCCGAACGAACATGCCCGGTTTGAGCCGGTGTCCGGGATTTTCAACGATCATTTCCACCCGGGCCTGGCGCGTGTTTTTTTGAAAAATGGGGGCGATACGATCAATTCGGCCAAAAAACGCTGCATCCAAATAGGCATCCGTCGTCAATGAAACGGTCTGCCCGGGTCTCAGATGCGCGTAATCTTTTTCCGTTACATAGACCACGCTCAAAATGGGGTCCAATTCAATAATCAACAAGAGCGGTTGGTTGGCCGCAACGGTCTGACCTTCATCGTAATAGCGTTCAGCCACCAGACGATCGCCGTCGCCTCCGGTCCAGCTGGCCGTAATCCGAGTGTATCCCAGTCGGATTTTTGCGGTTTCCAGTGCTGACGCCGCTTTGGTGAGCTGCGCTTCCGCCACCTGCAGTTGCGCTTTTTTGGCCATTTGATCGGCTTTGAGCACATCGAACTCGGAATCGGAGGCGATGCCCTGTTTGAGAAGTTTCTGCGTGCGCTCGAATTCCCGGTTGGCGATCTCAAGGGCGCTCTTTGCCATGACCAGATTCGCTTTTGCCACCAGCAGATCGGCGTTTGCCTGCGTCACTGCCTGAACATATTCGGCGTTGTCCAGTTCGCCCACAACCTGTCCCTGCTGGACCGTATCCGAAATGTCGACCAGAAGCTTCTCAATCCGTCCGCTGACCTTCGGCGCCACCACGAAATCCGCCAGGGGTTCCAGTGTGCCGCTGAACGTTCGCTTCAGTACAATGGGACCGGTTTCGATCAAGGCCACTTCCACGGGTGATGCAATGGATACCGTCCCGGGTTTCTCTCTAGTTTCAGGGTGCTGAAATTGAGTAAAAATAAGCCACCCTGCCACTGCCGCAGATCCAAGTAAAATTACCAGAATAAGTATTTTCAGACCGGGGGTTTTCATGTTAGACTATCCTTTCAGGATTGATGATAAGCGGTTCAACTGAAGCCCCGCGGAAAGTATATATCACGCAAAGCCGCAAAGCCGCAAAGAAATCCGAAAACCTGGTTTAAATCTTTGCGGCTTAGCGCTTTGCGTGAGACTTTTTGGTTTGCGGTTTCGCCTTAAAAATCATATTGGCAAGAAAAATGTCTGAATGGGAAAGGACTTTGCAAATAACAAC
>CAYPQJ010000199.1:0-7599 GCA_964412835.1 uncultured Desulfobacteraceae bacterium
ATATTTTTTAAAACCCGGGCAAAGTTCTTCTGGATTTCCCCAACTGTTGCCGTTTTCATATTAAAGCCCCCTTGTTTACGCACATTATATGCGTAAGCAGCAGTATGTCAAGACTATTTGTGTGGAATTCGGGGGACACGATAGTAAAAACCTGGTGCACCTTCAACGGTTTAGGCCCGCCTTGATGCCCTGTATGACTGTTTCAATTTCCAGAAGTGCGCTTCGGGCCTCATCCGGGGAAACCGGGAAAAATATTACTTTGACCTCAAGTTAGCTTAATCGTTCTGAGATTCCATTCGTATCTACCAAGCTGCATTTTATGTTGACAATAGGCAGACATAAGCATATATTTACCACATGAAATATTTAAATTGGGATTCTGAAAAAAACGAAATTTTGAAGCATACGCGTGGGATTTCTTTCGAGGAAATTGCATATCTGATTGAATCAGATCAGATACTTGGAGTTGAGGAGAATCCAGGACGGCCCAAACAAAAAATGTATATTCTGGAAATTGAGAACTATGCCATTATTGTACCTTTTGTGGAAAGAGATAATGAAATTTTTCTCAAAACTGCCTTTCCAAGTCGCAAATATACAAAGCGCTACAGACTTAAGGGGGAATCATGAAGAAAACTGATAAGAAAGCATTTGAACCGATTGATCAGGAAGAAAAAGAGCTGATGGAATCAATCGAACGTGATGAATGGCACCCAGTTAAAAATATCGTCCAGGAAAAAAAGAAAGCCATAGCAGCAGCCCGAAACACGCTTAGAAAGGATAAGCGTATAAATCTCCGCTTGACTCAAAAAGACTATCATCAAATGCAGATAAAGGCTATTGAAGAAGGGATTCCATATCAAACACTTATTTCCAGTATTGTGCACAAATACTTAAATGGTTCCTTAACTCCGAGGCCATAGCATGCGAATTCGGTAAATTCGCTTTATTGTTGAAATAAAACGGGTATGGGGAGAAAATGATGTTTTAAGCCTGACAATCCGGCCCGAGTCTGAAAGGCGACGGAACAGATCCCCTTCCTGCGATCCCGTTATGCCCAATATGGGAGCGATTTCTCCAGTGCGGACAATTTCCGGATTCTTGAGCTGAACATACGCGAAGAACTGTGATGACAGGCTCCCAGGCCAGCTCCTTTTGACTTCATGATATTTCTCCTAAACGGGCCTATAACCCACTATTATGAAATATCGTAAAAGTAAATCCACTCGGCCGTCTTTCTGACGGCAGGAAAGCCTTTGGGCCTAGATGCTCCGAATGATCATTTCAATTTCATCAAGGGCGGTCCGAGCCTCGTCCTGGGAAACCGGGAGAAATCTCACCTTGTTTTCCGGTCTCAACTGCCCCAACCGGTAAAGATCCGCGGAGATGACCGTGGCAATTTTTCGGTACCCTCCCGTGACAGTCTCTCCCAGTATGATAATCGGTTGACCGTCACCGGGGATTTGTATGGCTCCGGGCACAACCCCTTCGGAGATAATTGATTTTTCCAAATCCACTTTTTCTTTGATCAAAGGTCCTTCCAAACGAATGCCGGTCCGGTCCAACTGCTCCGTGACGCGATAGGCGGACTGCTCAAATGTGGACAACATCTCCGGGTCGAAATGGTGATGATGGGGTCCAAAAATGATCCGCAGGGTCACTTTCGGAGGGTGGGCCGGAATTGATTCAAAGGGCAGGGTGGTCCCTTCCGTTTTCAAGTGCAGGTGAGGGGCATGGGCGGAAAGAATGTCGCCTTTCACGAGTGGCCTGCCCGAAAGCCCCCCGAAACCGGTGCTCAGGTTGGTGGATCGGCTTCCCAGTACTATTTCGGCGTTGATGCCGCCCCCAATGGTCACATATCCCCGCAGGCCGTTTCTGATCCCCTTAAATGAAAGACGGTCTCCTTTTTGCATCACCAGGGTACGCCACATGGGGACCGGCGCGGTATTGATTCGGGGTTGAGTGTCGGCGCCGGTTACGGCGATGGCAATTTCCGACAGGGCGGTAAGGTCAGGCCCCGAAAAGGTCATTTCAAGGCCCGCTTCATCTTCCCCGTTGCCCACCAGGCGATTGCCCACCCTCAGAGAAAATGAATCCACCGCACCGCTCGGGGCGACCCCGTACTGCCCGAAACCGAAGCGACCCTGATCCTGAAGGGTGGTCAGGGGACCGGGTTTCGTGACTTCCAGGACTTTTACCGCTGCCAATGGTTCATTTCCTCCTCTGATATTTTGAAGAACCGCACCCGGTCTCCCATTTCAAGAAGGCTTGGGGGATTTTTTGAGGGATCAAAGAGTTTCAGGGGGGTACGTCCGATGATCTGCCATCCCCCGGGGCTTCGGGCGGGATAAATACCGGTCTGGTTCTGGGCCAGTCCTACCGAACCCCTGGGTACTGCCGTTCGGGGGGTTTTCTTGCGCGGCGTTTCCAGGTTTTCGGGCAGTTCCCCCATATAGGGAAACCCGGGAGTGAACCCGATCATGTAAACACGATAGCCGGTTTGCGTGTGACGCCGAATGACGTTTTGGGGTGTGGTCTTGTGGTATGATGCCACCCACGCCAGGTCCGGGCCGTATTCGCCGCCGTACACCACCGGAATTTCAATGTGGGCCGGCTCGGGGAGTTCAAACTCATCCAGCTCAAAGAATAGATCATCGATGGTTTTCCGGATTTGGTCTGATGGGGTGGTTAAGGGATCAAACACCAGGAGGAGTGAGCAATACCCCGGGATGGCATCAAGGATGGTCTTCAGGGAAGCCTGTCTGACGGCCAGGAAAAGCCTGCGGACCCTTTCATGGACGTTCACGTGGATCTCGTTACCCAGTTCCACCAGCAGCGAACGATCCCCCATGACCCGGTATTCAGGCTGTTTGTACAACATGCGGGGGTCCTTAGAGAAAGGCGCCCATGGGGCGCACCTTTATGCCGGAATCCGTGAGGGAAGTCCGGACCTTCTTCACCAGTGCCAGGGCCTCGGGGTTGTCGCCGTGAACACAGATGGTGTCCGCCCTGAGTTCTATTTCGGTGCCATCAACGGCTGCTACAGTGCCGGTTTCCACCAGTCTGATAACCCTTTCGGCCACCGCCCCGTCATCATGGAGCACGGCGCCCGGCAGTTTGCGGCTGACCAGAGAGCCATCGGGGTTGTAGGCACGGTCCGCGAAGAATTCAAGGGCGAACCGAATGGAATGGCGTTTGGAAATGGCCTCCAGATCATCCCGGTTGGGCCCGGCCAGCGCCACCAGTATCAGGTTTTCGTCCAGCTCTGAGATGACTTCGGCAATGGCATCGGAAATTTCCGTGTCCCGGACAGCCATATTGTAAAGGGCACCGTGGGGTTTTACATGTTGAAGGGGCAAACCCCTTCGTGTGGCAAAGGCTTGGAGCGCGCCTACCTGGTAGGTCACATAGTGCCTGATTTCTTCAAGGCTTACATCCATGACCCTTCGGCCGAACCCTACGAGATCCGGCAGGCCCGGATGGGCGCCGAGTCCCACGCCGTTTTTTGCGGCCAGAGAGACCGTCTGCGCCATGACCAATGGATCCCCCGCGTGGAATCCGCAGGCGATATTGGCCGAACTGATGAGAGGAATCACCGCCCCGTCAAGACCGATGCTGTAGGCGCCGAAGCTTTCCCCCACATCTGAATTGAGGTCAATCTGTTTAAGCATCTTTCTCCCCCATGAAAAAATGTTGTGGTTCACGGGCTCAAGGCTCAATGTTCGAAAATCCAGCTCATCATAGAAAATTGTGGCTGGCGCATCAACTGAAAACTTTTCTAGGAAAACAGGATGATTCTTGAAACTGAAGTATTTTGAAAATACAGCCGATTTGTGGTAGGTTCTTTGAAGTGCAACACTTCATCAAAAAAACCGAATTTGAAGCTGGCGTTAAAGGAAATGATCTGATGGTATTCCACAAAAAAACATTGATATTTTTGATGGTGCTTTTTGCGTTGATATGTCTTCTGCCAGGGGCTTCCTTTGGCGAGAATGCGGACATTTTAAGGTTCGAACCGAGAGATACCCTTGAGGAAATCAGGGCTAAAATAGAATACAATGGGTACCAATTTACCGTGGATAACAATTGGGTTTTTGATATGCCCGCTCGTGACAAACGGGTGTTTTTCAATCGTAGCGCCCCTCTTTTTCCAGAAGTATCAGAAGGTTATGATGGTATAGGCCCTCTCGTCAGTCACCTTGGAGAAAGGCAGCTACCCGCTTCTTTTGATTGGAGGAATTACAACGGGTACACCTATATCGGACCTGTTCGGGACCAGGGCAGTTGTGGTGACTGTTATGCCTTTGGCGCCTGTGCTTCGGCGGAGGGTTCCTATAACTGGGCCAATGGAAAATATGACGGCAACTGCGCTGATTTTTCGGAAGCCTTTGTGGCCTTTTGTCTGTCGGATGTTTATTCGGGTTTCGATGGTTGCGCGGGGTCGGACTATGATTATCAGGAGCTGACCGGACTTGTGGAGTACGGGGTATGCAATAATGATGTTTACCCCTATACAGACCGAGAGCAAACATGCCGGTCATCGTCCTGGGATGCGCCGCGCACGATTTTTCAGTCTTGGTACCGAGTCGACTGCAACGATACTGCGGCCATAAAAACCGCAATAATGGTTTACGGTGTCGTTGTGGCTGCTGTAGAAGTGGGGAGCGCTTTTGAAGCGTACGGCGGGGGTATTTACCAGGACTCAAATACCAACTGCTCAGCTACTCCCTGCTACTACACGCCCACAAACCATATCATTGCCCTTGTGGGATGGAATGACAATGGGGGTGACGGCTACTGGCTTCTCAGAAACAGCTGGGGTACCTATTGGGGCGAGAGCGGTTACATGCGCATTAAGTACACATCGTCACGGGTTGGCTGTGAGGCAGCGTACCTGGTCTATGAAAAAGTGGTGAGTAACACCTATGTGGATCCCGCCGGTTCGTGCGGTGGCAACACCCCCTGCTATACTACGATTCAGGCTGCTGTTGACACCGTAAGTGAAGGGACGGTCATAAAGATACAGACAGGGTCCTATGCCGAAAATCTCATTGCCAATTCAGCGAGCAGCTACACACTCCAGGGAGGCTGGGATTCAACCTATTCGTCCCGAACATCAATTTCAACCATACGCTCTTTGACCATCGGCAGCAACAGCGGCGCCGTTACGGTAGAATATATGGACATAAAGTGAAAGCAATAGATACTCCGATGACGCCCGCTGTCCCGGAAGACGGGCCTCTGCCTTTAGAACAAATGTGGTTTTGGGTTTAGAGCATAGATGAAATAAGATTTCAAAATGATTTGGGTTTTGTCCTGAGTCAAGGGCTGACCCCATTTGCCATGGAAAATTCTTGTTTGACATAGCTCCAAAATTACCGTACACTTTTGGAGCCATGGTTAACAGAGAGATCAACCCCACAAAATTAAAAAGCTATTTTCTCTTCGGACCCCGCCAGACCGGAAAAAGTACCTTTGTGAAATCTTTATTGACCGATAAAGACCTTTACATTGACCTGTTGCCCCAAAGGAATTTTCTGAATTACGCCAAGAATCCCGGAAGTGTTCGCGAAGAAATCCTGGCACACCTGAAACGATACAACGACCCACTGTGCGTTATCGATGAAATTCAGAAAATTCCCCCTCTTTTGGACGAGGTTCATGAATTGATTGAATCCAAAAAGGTCAGATTCATTCTTACGGGTTCCAGTGCCCGAAAGCTTCGCAGAGGAGGAGCGAATCTCTTGGCAGGCAGAGCTTATACTTACCGCCTTTTTCCGTTAACCTTTACGGAATTAGGGAGCCGCTTTGATCTTGAAAGGGCTCTCAGAACAGGCACCCTGCCAGTGTTATGGGGGACGGGCATGGAAGATCCTCTTGAGTTTCTCAAATCCTACACTGAAACCTATCTGAAAGAAGAAGTTGCCGCCGAGGGGTTGGTCCGTAATATCGGTCCTTTCGCTCAATTCCTGGATATTGTAGCTGCAAATGATGGGGAAACCGTTAATTTCAACAATGTTGCCAGAGAATGTTCTGTGTCGGTGAAAACTGTGCAGCAGTATTTCCAGATTTTAGAAGATACCTTTCTGGCTTTCAAGATTCCGGCCTGGAACCGGAGCGAGAGAAGGCGGCTGGTTTCCCATCCGCGTTACTACTTTTTCGATACCGGCGTAACAAATATACTTGCCCATACATTAACGAATCAACTGAACCCTAGAATTTTCGGGCGGCGTTTTGAACAATTCGTCATCTGTCAGCTCATGGCTTTCATTGATTACAAACGATGGGATTTTCAGCTTTTCTATTGGAGAACCAACCATGGCGCCGAAGTGGATGTTCTGATATGTCAGGGAAGCCGCATCGTCTGTGCTCTGGAAATCAAATCATCGCAAAACATTGCCGCTGAAAGACTTGGGGGATTAAAGAGTTTTATGGAAGATAATCCGGGTGTCCCGGTATACGTCCTGGGGTATGGGCAAAAAAGAAGACTGCTGAAGCATGATATTTTTCTTATGAACTGGGATGATTTTATCCTTGAAGGCTTGGATGGTGTGATTTCCGGTTGAATGGTGTTCCCCTTGGTAAGTCCCCAGCCCCGAAAAATCTGAACAAATCTTTCCTTACGTATGTTTGAGCAAGATCGCTGACAAATCCCTCGTGTTTTTTCAAAAAACCCCTTGACAGCATGTACTGTATACAGTACACATCTTTCTTTAGGATCTTCAGAATTACCGATTAATTTCGGTCCATGCATCTGCCCAAAAATCTCATCATAAATGTGGAGCGCCCACTATGAATATCATCGTGTTGGTCAAACAGGTTCCCGATACAACGGAAATCAAACTGGATCCCAAGACGGGGAATCTGATTCGGGAAGGGATAGACAGTATTATGAACCCGGACGATCGGCATGCTCTGGAGGCAGCGGTCAGCTTAAAAGAATCCATGGGCGGCAGCGTAACCGCGGTATCCATGGGACCGCCCCAGGCCATTGACGTGATTACCGAAGCCATGGGCATGGGCGCGGACAGGGGGATACTGCTGTCGGATCGCGCCTTTGCAGGAGCGGATACCTGGGCCACGTCGTTGACCCTGGGAAGGGCAATGGAAAGAATCGGCGATTATGACCTGATCATTTGCGGAAGGCAGGCCATTGACGGTGACACGGCCCAGATCGGTCCCCAGGTGGCCGATCATCTGAACATTCCACATGTGAGTTATGTGTTCGGCATTGACGAGATCACCGAAGATCGCCTGGTGGTCCGGAGACGTCTGGAAGATGGCTTCGAACGAATCGAAACACTCGTGCCGGCGCTGCTGACCGTGATCGGGGAGTTGAATGTTCCCCGTTATGCGGTGGTGGGCCGCTTGATTGAAGCGTGCGGGGAAAAGGCATCCATAGAAATCTGGAATGCAGCGGATATCGGCTGCAAAACCGACGAAATCGGCCTGGAAGGATCCCTGACCCATGTGATCAAAACCTTTGCGCCCAAATTCAAACGGCAGGGGGAAATGCTGGAAGGGGCTGCCGGTGAAAGCATCGGCGCCCTGCTGGGGAAGCTTCGTGAGAATCGAATCCTGTAGATTGAAGGAGATAAA
>CAYPQJ010000200.1:0-7582 GCA_964412835.1 uncultured Desulfobacteraceae bacterium
TGTCCATGGCCATGAGAGCTTCGCTCACCGGCACACCCGGTTCAAGATCCCGGGTGTCGATGACATCCACCGAGAAAGGCCTTTTTTCGCCCCCCACATTCACCCCGCCCTTGGCGTTGATTTCTTCAACGGCCAGTTTGATCCCCCGTTCCGCATCCCAACCATAGAGATAGGCGGTTGACAGGGGCGCTCCAATCTTTATGGGTTCCGCTGCCAAAGCGCCCGTGACGGGAAATGCCAGAAAAAATAAAAATAGAAAAATGGTTAGAATCGATCGATTTTGGGTCTTCATCCTTTGTCCCTCCAAAATAAGGTTTATAAGAAATGGGGCTATTTCAGGAAAATTCGGGAGGCGTTAAACCGTGATTCCGAATCTTCCGTTTCACCTGAGACGCCGATATTTTTAAGAGGCGGGAAGCCTTTTCAATATTCCAACCCGTTTTTTCCAGGACCGTTCGAAGATGCTCTTTTTCCATGGCGTTGATCGTTTTGAGGTCCATTTCCGATCCTTTTACATTGATTGCCTCGGTTTAAAGCAAGATTGGTGCCAACAAATTTTCCAAGAATTCGAATGAAAAACCATTCGCATAACCTGTATATATTATGGGTAAAACGAGATTTATTAGAGAGGAAAGCCGGTTTTACTCTTTTGGCCGGCGCTGAAAGAAATTTTCAGGCATGGAAAATTTCTTTCCATGATTGGGCCTGCGCCTTGTTGGTACGGATCACCATCGGAGGGATGGCACGATGATATGGTATTTTCGGATTTTGCTGCGCAGGGTAGGAAGCGTGATCCCCAAAACTTCGGCTGACCGGGTGCGATTCCAGTCCAGATGTCGAAGCGTTTTTTCAATATGTTCCTTTTCCATACGGGGAAGGGAATAACCGGACAGACCTTCGGAATCAAGGCCGCTGTCGGTATTTAAAATGGTTTTAATGTCTTCCAGAAGAATCACATTTCCTCTGGCCCTCACCACTGCTTCCACCAGACAGTTTTCAAGTTCTCGAACATTTCCGGTCCACGTATGCGTCATGAGTCTGTCAATAACACCGTTTTGCAGTTTGGTGACTTCTGTTTGCAGGTCATTGTTGATTTTCTGAAGGAAATGTTTCACCAGTTCCGGTATATCCGACAAACGTTCTCGTAGCGGGGGGACATGAATGGTAACGACCCTAAGGCGATAATAAAGATCTTCCTTGAATTCCTTTTTCTGAACTGAGGCGGTCAAATCCAAGTTGGTGGCGCCGATGATGCGGCAGCGGGACTGCAATAATTCGTGTCCTCCCACCCGGTTGAATTCACGGCGCTGAAGGAACCCTAAGAATTTACCCTGAAGCCGTCGCGGCAATTCTCCCAGTTCATCCAGAAAAAGGGTTCCTTTTCCGGCCAGTTCAATCCTTCCTTGCTTGGTGGCGGTCGCTCCGGTGAAAGCGCCCTTTTCATGGCCGAACAGCTCACTCTCCAGGAGGGTTTCAACGCTGGCCGAGCAATCCATTGTGACAAAAGGTTCGCTGCTGAAGTGGGAGTTGCGATGGATGGTTCTGGCGATCAGTTCCTTGCCGGTTCCCGTTTCACCCTGGATGAGGACGGTGGCGCGATTCTGGCAGACAAGACCAATCATTTTGAAGATCCGTCTCATATTGTCGCTTTTTCCGATGATGACGTCTTTGTTGAGAGGGAGGCTTTCCTCTTTTTCCCCGGGCGTTTCACGGTCCACTTTCAGGACATGCAATGCGCTGTTGACTGTTTTTTCCACCAATTCCGCATCCAGAGGCTTGTGAAGGTAGTCGTATGCGCCGCGCTTCATGGCTTCAATGGTGGTTTCCATATCTTGAAAGGCTGTCATCATGATGACCTTGGCGGGACACTGGCTTTCCCGAATTCGAGACAACACGTCCAGTCCGTTCATATCCGGCAGGCGGATGTCCAGGATGACCACTTCCGGTATTTCCCTGGAAAGAAGGGAATACCCCTTTTCACCGGTGTCGGCCTTAAACACCCTGTGCCCCATTTCTCCCAGGAACATCTCCAGAGATTCCAGAATGGAAGGTTCGTCATCAATGATCAGTATTTTGGCCATGCTTGCCGCCTATGGAGAGTTTTACACTAAA
This sequence comes from uncultured Desulfobacteraceae bacterium, assembly GCA_964412835.1. Classification (GTDB taxonomy): domain Bacteria; phylum Desulfobacterota; class DSM-4660; order Desulfatiglandales; family Desulfatiglandaceae; genus NaphS2. The sequence goes on from CAYPQJ010000200.1 coordinate 2,113, forward strand.
TTTTGCGCCTTTTAAACGACGGTTTTCCGCCTTTATCCGCCCACCGTGGGCATGGACAATCCGTTTGACGTTGGATAACCCCAGGCCCGTCCCCTTGGTTCTGGTGGAGAAAAAGGGTTTGAAAATTTCATCCATAAACCGGGAGGGTATGCCATGTCCATTGTCCTGGACCACCACTTCCACGTAAGGCGTTCCGGAATGGTTATGGAAAAGGCTTTGCACCGTTATGTGACCGCCTTGGCCGGACGCATCAATGGCGTTAAAAAAGAGGTTGTAGAATACCTGTTCCGATGCTCCCGCATCGGCTGAAAAAATGGGAACGGCGCTATCCAGTTTTTCCGTTACCGTCAGTTGCTTTTCTTTGAATTTTACCTCCAGGGCTTCACGGCAGGTGACAAGCGTCATATTGAGATCCATGGGTGCAAAAACCAGTTGAAGCGGCTTGGCATAATCGAGAAGCTGAGTGAGAATCCGTTCCAGGCGGGTTGTCTCTCGAATGGAAATGTTGACGCGGCGTTTATCATTCCCTTTTATGTCCGGATTTTTCTCCAGTATTTGAAGATTCATCTTGACAGCCGACAGGGGATTTCGAATCTCGTGGGAAAGTGATGTGGTGATCTGGCCGATATAGGCCATCCGTTCCGATTCCCTGACTTTCTCTTCCATTTCAACCCGTTCGGTAATATCCCTGCAAATGCCGATGTTGGACAATTGTCCGTCATAAGCGGCTACATTGGCTCTGATTTCAGTGGGAAAAACACCGCCGTCTCTGTTTAGACGCATATATTCAAAGAACACCGGACTGGGTTCGTTTTCAACACTTTTTCGGTAAATTTCGATAACATTTTCCCTGCTGGCAGGCGCTAAAAAGGTGTAAAACTTTTTTCCCAGGACCTCTTCCGGCAAATAATCGTGCATTTTACAAAAGGCGCGATTGGCAAACACAATCACCTGGTCCTGAATTACAAAATACCCGTCATTGATCTCTTCCACCAATATTTTGTAGCGTAGTTCCGACTCCTGCAGCGCTTTGGTCCTGGCCCGAACCTCGTCTTCAAGCTGCCGGTTATGTTCCAGAATCCTTCTTTCGTGCATGCCTTGAAAATGATCGCTGAAACTGCGAATGGTATATTCCAGACAGTGGTTGATTTTCTCCACCGCTCGAATGAAATCCTGCCTGGCACACTGTTCGGCGACAATGGGAATGACAATGGTCCGGTACAATTCAAAAGCCGTTTGAACATCAGAGAGATGAAAACCGGCTTCAAGGCGCATTCTGCAGATTTTATCAATGAACCGGTTGATGGGACCTATCCGTTCCTCAACCAGAAAATGATAATTGGCCTGAAATGCCTCAGAAATAGTTCCAATCAGCTCTTCACGGGGCCTGGAAGCATACAGGGGGCCGGCATTTTCTTTAAGCCGGTTTACCCATTCGTTGATAATTTGAGAGCGATAGGTGTGGTGAAATTCTTTCAGACTCAGGGTCATGGCGAAAAAGGTTCGGTCTGTCAGGTGGCAAGCGTCCCACTATTGCTCGCTGACTATAAGTAAATAAAGTTTGGCCGTCAAGCCAATATCTTCGCTTATCCGAAATCCTCTTATTCTTGAGGATAAAATGATCATCGAAGAACTTATGAAAACGTGCATTACTTCCGTAGCATAGTGGTCAGAATTTCACAAGACTGCCGGATCAATTCTTCCATCGTGCTCCTTTAGAAATTCCCGGTATTTCAAAGCAATGACCGGAGAATTTGGAAAACTTGACAAAAAACCATAGTTTGATATAATTTCAGAAATTCATAATTTATCAATTTAAAAAAATCCATAAGTATTTAAAGACAGGGGAGCAAAATATGGAACTCATGAAGATTAGAAAAAATTATCAACTAACCATCCCTCGCAATCTCAGAAACAAATTCAATCTTGCCGAAGGGGATTATGTGGAGGTGGATACCCGGGAGGAGTTTATTGTCCTCAAACCAGTCAAAGTGATTCATCCGGACCAGGAATATTTCTATACTAAAGAATGGCAGAAGAAAGAATCCGAGGCGGATGAGGACATCCGGAAGGGAGACGTCTTTGGTCCTTTTGATAATGCAGCCGATGCTGTTAAAGCCTTAAAGACGGTAAAAATATGAAGCTGGCTTTCTCTAAAAGATTCGTCAAGGACTATCGTAGGCTTCCGGCATCAATTCAAAAATCAGCAGAAAAACAATTAAGTCTATTGCTTTCCGATTTCCAACATCCATCTTTGAATACCAAAAAAATGCAGGACCCCCGGGATATTTGGGAGGGGAGAGTTACCAAAGGCTATAGGTTTAGCTTTGAAGTACACGAAGACATCTATTTTCTCAGACGAATTGGAACCCATGATTTATTAAGAAATCCTTAGTTTCAGTCGGTATCCTCTAGCCAGGGGACTTTGATCATACTCTGGTCGAGCCTGTTTTCTGACTCGGCCTTCGAAGTTTCCTTCTTAATGAATTGCGCTTTGACAGGGCGTGATATTTTCTTTTGCAACATCATGTCCAAATTGTTACGTACTACAAAATAGCCTTGACTAATTTGTAGTACGCGCTAAAATAGCCACATGAGATATATTACACCTTACATTCTTGACGATTTGCGAAAAAAGATGGTCTTTGTGGGAGGTCCCCGTCAGGTTGGCAAAACCACACTTGCAAAATCGCTTCTTTCAACGCATTTCCCCGAAGGGCGCTATCTGAACTGGGATTATGATGAGGATCGACAGGATATTTTACAGAAAAAATGGAGCCGGGATGATTCCCTGCTCGTGCTCGATGAGTTGCATAAATTCCCGAAATGGAAAAACTGGATCAAGGGGATTTATGATGTGTCCCACGAAATCCATTCATTCCTGATTACGGGTTCCGCCCGTCTCGACATTTATCGTCAGGGCGGCGATTCACTGATGGGCCGTTATCATTACTGGCGGTTGCACCCATTTACGCTTGGTGAGATTCCAAAAGGAATTTCCGCCCGGGAGGCTTTTCACCGTCTAATGACCATTGGCGGTTTCCCGGAGCCGTTTCTCGATGGCGATGAGCGTTCAGCGAGGCGATGGCGACGACAGCGTTTTGACAGAATTTTAAGGGAAGATACCCGGGATCTGGAATCCATCCGCAACATCCAGGTACTGGGTCTTTTCCTGGATCTGTTGCGTCATAGGGTCGGAGGCCTTATCACCTTATCGAACCTCGCGGGTGATATAGAGATTTCTCCCAAGACGGCCAAGTCCTGGCTCCAGGTTTTAGAGAGGATGTATCTTGTTTTTGCCGTTCGACCCTATACTCGGTCTCTGCCACGTGCAGTGTTGAAACCTCCAAAAGTATATTTTTTTGATAATGGCGACGTTATTGGGGATGAGGGGCCCCGTTTTGAAAACCTTGTTGCCACTTCCCTGCTCAAGCGGTTGCACTTTCTGGAAGACCGGGACGGTTATCGTTATGAGCTGCGATACATCCGCGATAAAGAAGGTCGCGAAGTTGATTTTGCCGTTGTAAAGGAGGGGGAACTTGAAGAGTTGATTGAAGTGAAATATTCCGATGAAACCATTTCCCGCTCACTTTTATATTACGCAGAACGTCTGAATCCGCCAAGAGCCACGCAGATCGTGGCAAATATAAGAAGGCCCTACGATAAGGGCCGGATAAAAGTTACCGACCCGATTTCTTATTTTCAAAGCAATATCTATAAGTTTCAATGAAATAGCTTTCGGGCTTTTTTGTTGAAGCACTCCTTGTCATTCTTTCTTTCACCCCAAAATCCACAATATCCCCCATTTATCCCCCGTTTCGGGGGATGTGAAGCGCCTGAAAACAGACTAATCTCGATCCATGTCCTTGATTTCCGACAACCTGGGGACTGGGAACGTTGAACCCATAAACCCATTTAACCCTGAACCTCAAGTTAAAAAGGAGAACGCCCATCTGGAGGTAGGGTGGTTTTCTTCCTACGAAAGCCGTTACGAAAACAATATCCACCTGACGGGATGGCAGGCGGACGCGCGAAAAGATCCCGGAATTTCAAAAGGCTGGGGGGTTGCTTGTTCTTTCAATCACCTTATTGCGGAAGTGTGGCTTCCATTTGTCCGGCTTGGCTACTCTGATGGCGGCGCCGGAACCATCCTCGATCGTTCGGTCAGTATCGGGATCGGTCGTTACATGCCCCAAAAGAGCGACATGTTGGGGTTCGGGCTCAACTGGGGCCACCCTTCGGAAGAGACCTTCGGTCCCGGTTTGAGGGACCAGTACACAGCTGAACTCTACTACCGGCTCCACCTGCTGCCACACCTCACCGTCACTCCGGATGTTCAGCTCGTTGTCAACCCGGCTTTGAATCAGATCGATGATCAGATATGGGTTTTCGGTCTGCGTGCGCGACTGGATTTTTGACACTGAAATTTTTTAGGATTGTACTGAATAAGGACTTGTATTTTTTCAAACATCAAAGCGGAAAAGGGGGAGCCAGAGCGGGGACAAGATTCGGGGATAAGTATCTTTACAAACATTAGATTAGAGCATGCAAAAATTTAGGGATCGAAAATGTTGACCTATACGGCGGGACAAGGCCTAGCTCAATAAGAGCTTTGAGGCATATGATTAGCCCGGAAAAGATCCGCCTTGCAAGTGGTCATTCGACATCAAAAGCGTTTGAAAGATATTTTACTTTAGAACCGGATGATTTGAGAAAAACCTACGGTATGACAAGGGAGAATCAAAATGGCAAAGCCTTTGAAATCTGTAAATTTTTGAAATTGCAACATAAAAATGGTGGAGGCGGCGGGAGTCGAACCCTAAGGCATACCAGTGGATTCAATAACTTACAAGCCCATGACCCACCTTCCCTATCCAATTAAAAAAACACAAACTATAAATAAAGGTACGTCTTTAACGTCGCTCCTGTCGGAAAAATTAGAACGACAAACGGTCACCATCGACAAACCTATCTGGAAAGAATTCTGCAAAGATCGAAGACCGTAAGTGCCATCACCCGAAATCCCAAAAGCGGCAGAGAAGACGAAGCCGTTTTCCTTCCGCAGCAAGTTGCCGAGCAGCTCAGAAGAAATATTCAGCAAAAAAGGAGGGAATCTTTTTTAGGTCCATATCAACCACCACAATCGTCACAGGCACGCAGCCAACTATGCATCTCGATCCGGTATAGCGCTTGAAATCGTGTCAAAGGCCATTTCTGAGCCCTTAACTTTCTGGGACCGAACCACCATATATTGTGGTTGGCTATTTATCGTTTTAATTCCAGATATATAGCAGTTATGTTGCGTGTATTATTATGTTGCGTGATTTTATGTACCTTTTTCCTTGAAATAAGAAAACTTTGAAAAAGTTCTTTTACTTTGTATATTATTCTTGTTCTTTCCAGGTTGGTTATACCGGATTTGCTTCTTGTTTTCGCCTCCAGGGCATATTCCCCGTCATAAAAGACCATA
>CAYPQJ010000201.1:0-7523 GCA_964412835.1 uncultured Desulfobacteraceae bacterium
TTTGAGGAGCGTGGAAACCTGCTGCATGACCTGGTTGGTACGGGCCAGGGATGAGGCATCGGGCAGTTGGGCATTGATGAAAAAGACGCCCTGGTCCTCGTTTGGCAGAAAGCTGGCGGGCCGATTGTTAAACATGAACCAGGCCCCTCCGAAGATCACTAAAAAGAGAAGGAACACGAGCCATTTTCTTCGGATCAACCATGCGGCTGTTTCCACATAAGCGTTTCGAAAGAGACCCAAAAGACTACTGAACCAGGCCAAAGGGCCTCGTTTTACGGGTTGGTGCGGCTTCAGCAGGGTGGCGCAAAGGGCAGGGCTCAGTGTCAGGGCCACGGAGGAGGAGAGGAGCACTGAGGTGGAAAGGGTGACGGCAAATTGTCGGTAAAGCTGCCCGGTGATACCCGGAATAAACCCCACCGGTACAAATACGGCCAGCATCACCAGGGTGGTGGAAATGATGGGGTTGGTCACCTGCTCCATAGCTTTTAGAGAAGCCGCCCGGGGGGAAAGGCCCTCTTCTTCCATGACCCGTTGCACATTTTCAACCACCACGATGGCATCGTCCACCACCAGGCCGATGGCCAGAATCAGGGCGAAAAGAGTAATGGTGTTGGCACTGAATCCCAGAATCAGAAGTACGGCAAAGGTTCCTACCAGGGAAACGGGAATGGATAGCGCCGGAATCAGTGTGGCGCGCCAGTCCTGAAGAAAAAGATACGTCACCCCCACCACCAGTAGAAAAGTGATCAGGAGCATCAATACAATCTCCTGAATGGCCGCTTGAACATACCGGGTGGTGTCATAGCTCAACCGGTATTCCATGCTTTTTGGGAAACGATGGGAAAGCCTTTTCAGTTCGGATTCAATCCGCTTCATGGTTTCCAGAGCATTGGCCCCGGAGGTTCGGTAAATGGCCATATTGACCGCGGGGGAACCGTCAAAAATGGATTTGGAGGCATAGGAGTGTGCGCCTAGTTCCACCCGTGCCACGTCTCTGAGCCTCAGGATGCCCCCTTGAGGGTTGGTGCGAATGACAATGTTTTCAAAGTCCTCGACTTCGTTGAGGCGGCCCTTTGCCCTCAGCGTGTATTGGACCTGCTGACCCGCGCTACTCGGCGCCGTTCCGATGGAGCCCGTGGCCGCCTGGACATTTTGCTGACGGATGGCCGTAATCACATCATCTCCGGTCAGTCCCAGAGAGGTCAACCGTTCCGGGTCCATCCATATGCGCATGCTGTAATCCAGAGCACCGAAGATGTAGGCTTCGCTGACGCCCTTGAGGCGCGTCAGTGAATCCTTCACGTTGATGCTCACATAATTGCTGAGAAAGAGGGCATCTTTTCCGCCGTCATTGGCGAAGAATGTGACTACCCCTAAAATGTCCGAGGAGCGGGTCCGTACCGATACCCCCTGGTCCGTGACTTCGTTGGGCAATTTGGGAACGGCCTGTTGAACACGGTTTTGGACGTTTACCTGGGCGATATCGGGATCAGTGCCCACCTCAAAGGTGACACTCAGGCTGTAGGTGCCGTTGTTGCTGCAGGTGGATGACATGTACAGCATGTCCTCCACGCCGTTGATTTCCGCTTCCAAAGGCGCTGCCACGCTGTCGGAAACCACCTCGGCACTGGCGCCGGGATAGACTGCGCTCACCCGTATCTCAGGGGGTGAAATCTGGGGATACTGTGCCACGGGGATGTTGAAAAGTGCCAGGGCTCCGGCAAGGGTGATGAGGATGGATATGACGATGGCCAGCCTGGGCCTTTCGATGAAGATGCGCGAAAACATAGGCTATTTACCGGCCTCCCCGCCTTTGGTCACTGTTTTCACGATCTGGCCCGGCTTTACTTTCTGTACCCCTTGAATGATCACCCGTTCCCCGGCCGTAAGACCCGACGTCACCACCCAGTCGGCCTCAATGGCGGCGCCGGTTTCAATGCGGCGTTCCTGAACACGGTTTTCATCATCCACCATAAAGACGTACCGCCCCTTTCTATCGATCTGCACCGCCGATTGGGGAACGACGGGAATGCGGCTTCCATTTTTGCATTTCACCATGACGGTTACATACGCTCCGGGGAGCAGAAAACCGTTGGGGTTTTCAAAGATGGCGCGAACGGCGATGGTGCCGGTATTTTGATCCACCTGATTGTCGATAAAGTCCAGATATCCCTCAAACGGATACATTGCGCCCCTCGGCATTTGTATCGTATAGGCGGGCGGGCACTTTTTAACCGCGGATCCCTTGGCGGCGTTGGTATTTGGGCCGTCTTTTTCCAGCCGGTTTTCGCTGATGGCGTAGACTACTCGAATGGGATCAAGCTGAACGATTCGGGCAAGGGAACCGGATTCCGGACCCACCAGATTTCCTTTGGTAAAGGTGGTTCGCCCGATTTGGCCGTCGATGGGTGCTTTGATGGTGGTGTATCCCAGTTTGATCCGGGCCTGTTCCTCATTGGCTTTTGCCTCTTCCAACATGGCTTTGGCCCTCAGCTCTTTGTTGGCGGCGGTTTCCAGGTCCGTGGCGGATACACCGCCCGATTGCACCGTCCTGAGCCGTTTCAGGTATTGCTGTGCATCCTGAAGAGAGGCCCGGGCTTCGGCCACCTTGGCGCGCTCTTCATCCAGATCGGCTTTGTACGGGGCCTGTTCGATTACATAGAGAAGGTCGCCTGCATGCACATTGGCCCCTTCTTTGAACTTCATCTGTTCAAGAAACCCTTGAACTCTGGCCCGCAGATCAACCGCCTGGATGGCCTCAACCCGTCCCACATAGGTTTCGGCCGGGTTTACCTGTTGATCCGCCACCACAATGACCGTGACCACCGGGGGTGGTATTTCCCGCGCCTGAACATTCCGAAAAAGAAAAGGAATGAGGCAAAGTATCAGAATCAGCAGAGAAGAATAATATCCGTTTTTGCGTCTCATTAGGGTTGAACCTCTGAACTTCCAAAATGATGGCTTGGTGCTTAATAATTTCATGCTCGATACCACAATCCCTTGACAAATTCAAATGAAAATTTTAAATAGGAATTTTAAATAGGAATTTTAAATTGTGAGGTAATTTTTTGTGGCCCAACGGAAAGATGGCCAAAAGACCCGTTCCAAGCTGCTGGACGCGGCTTGCGAGGTGTTTTCGGAGAGAGGGTTCACCGACACCAAAGTGGCTGAAATCTGCCGGCGGGCGGGAACCAATGTGGCGTCCGTAAACTATTATTTCGGAGACAAGACCGCTCTTTATTTTGAAGCCTGGCAGGAAGCCTTCAGGCGGGATACCCTTCCCGATCCTTTGCCGCAAGGGGATATGGCTCCGGAAGAACGGTTCCGAAACCGGATACATGCCATGGTTCACAGGTTCTGGGATACTGGTAAAAAGGGCCAGTTTATCCGAATGTACCTCATGGAACTGACCCACCCCGTGGCGTTGAACCATGAACAATGGCGTAAACTTTTTGAACCCCGCCACCATCACTTGCTGGCACTGATTCGGGACGTGGCGGGCCCCGAAATCACGGAAGAGGATGTTCGCTGCTGCGAATTGAGCATCATCAACCTTTGCCGGGGGTTTCTGATCTTGAATCCCAGCGATGTGGAATTCATGCTGCAGCAGCCCATGAATGATGCCTTGATCGATAAAATGGCGGACCACATCACCCGCTTTTCACTGGCGGGCATTCATGCCATGAAGGGATAAGAGCCGGACACTCACTTCAGTTCAATGGCCTTTTCCGGACACATTTCCTGGCAGCAGAAGCAGGTGATACAGATCTTCGGGTCCACTTGGGGAAGGTCGTCGATCAGGGACAAAGCCGACACGGGGCACTGGTCGATGCAGGTGCCGCAGGCGGTGCACTTGTCGGGGTCGGCTTCGGGCCGCAGCAGGGTCCGCTGGTGAAGAAAGGTCTGAATATCTTTGTTGTTATGGATGGCTTCACCTCCCAGGGGCGGCACTTTGAAATTGCTGATGGGTTTCAGCTCCCCGAGGATTTCGTTGGCATTCGGATCATACTCCCCCAGACCCAGTTCCTTTGCTCTTTGAAGGAATCCGAGAAGGCCGGGGTCACATCCCATCATGGCGGCCATGACGCCGTCCAGGGCAACGGCATTGTCGGATGCCAGGATCAGGCCGATGTCCCTTAAATCAGGGGAGGCCGGGCCGTTTCCCTCCATTCCCACTACGGCATCCAGCAGAAAAAGGTCGGGAATTCGAAGCCGGAATACGTCCACCACCAGATGGTGGAACCTTTCCGGGCTCCCCGCAATCTTGTGCAGTCTGGCCTTCTGAGCGCCGGGAAGGAAACCATAACTGTTCTTGATGGCCCCGGTGAGAACCGTCAGGCCGTGGGTCTTGAATTTGGGGAGGCTGATGATCACATCCACATCCAGAACGGCCCGGGAGACGCTTACCGTGGGCACGAAATCCGGGTTGAAGTCAAGGTTCATGGAATCGTTGCCGATGTTTCTGTAATACCCCATGGCCGCATCCATGAGGCCGGTCTTTTTGAAACTCTCCTCATTGGCCCCATAGCTCATCATGCCGGTGTTGTCCCCCACGATGATTGAGGCTGGGTTGCTTTTCAAAACCCGTTCCACCACGGCGCGCAATACCGCCGGGTGGGTGACGACACCTTCCTCGGCATTCGTGGCACGAAGAACGTTGGGTTTTATCAACACATTTTTTCCCGTAAGCGCCACGGGAAACAGTTCAAATGCACGGTCAATGGCCTTACCCAGATGTTCATAGGTTGCGGGATGGATCATCACTTTCGACATGGCCTTCTCCTTCCTATTTCAGATCTTCCCAAGGTACCGGTTCCCCTCTGCGTGTTTCAGAGACCTATGAATCGCAACTGATGATCTCAACATATGGTGTAAATACACATAGGTCAAATGTTGATTTGATATTTTCTTGAATTTGTATTTTTTAACTCGAGTATAGTTGCGGCGGATCAAAATTACAGTCCCTTCATCGACCACCTTACCCGCAAGGGGATGCGATGTTCCGCAAAGTCGCGCGGGTGGGATTGCCGTCGCCGTTTTCGTTTATTCCCCCCCTTTTCTTTATGTTGACAATGATCTGTCATTAAGTCACTATACGCTTTTAGATTCGAATTTTCAATAAGCTGCCGAACCACGAACCCGGTGCTGAGCAATTCAGATTGAGTTGAAAATCCGATTGATTTGAAAGGCATTGCCAATATTTCGGTGGGGCTGATTCTCTCGGATACTCTCAATATATCCGTAGCGCGAAATGGTTCCCGCTCTTTCTGTATAACATCAAAAATGTGACGATATGCAGATCTATATCATCACTTGTTCCCGGCGGCTACGCCGCCGTGAATCTCGGTGCTGACTTCGTCAAGTACCTTGCCCCGGCGCTACGCGCCTGAACAAGGTACTTGACCGGACACCGCGCACCGCACAATCAAGCTTCGCTTGCTTGCACGGCACACGGTGCCGGTCAGCACCGCGATTATGTGTTTGAATACTAGGGAAAACGTAAATGGCATCTGATATAAATTTCGTCGAATTCATTGTCGATCAGATTGGAACCTCAGGATCAATCAGATATAGAAAAATGTTTGGCGAATACGCGATATATTGTAACGACAAGGTCGTTGCTCTGGTCTGCAATAACCAGTTATTCGTGAAACCCACAATAGCAGGTAGATCTTTTGTTGGTAATGTTGTTGAAGCGCCTGCCTATCCTGGAGCGAAACCATCTTTTCTGGTTGAGGATCAACTTGAAGATAGAGAATGGCTGAGTGAATTGATCTCGCTGACAGAAGAAGAGCTACCTAAACCTAAACCAAAGAAGAATAAAGGGTAAAAGGGTCAAGTCTGCCGTTGACTCTTATTGGGGAAAAATGAGTCAACGACAGACTTGATCCCATCACCCATCACTGGCCGGTTGACGGCCTGGTAAAAAGGACCTGAACCGAGGAACCGGATGAGGGAAATCTTCACGTCCGGGTCTGTGGGGAGGGCGCCGGGCAACCGGTGCCTTTACCCGGAAGCGGACGCAAAAAGCCTCGCCGCTGAAGGCAACATTATGCAGTCTCAAATGATGAAAAATAATAAGATGGCAGAAAAATACTGGAGTCGATTTGCAGATTCCTACGATAAAAGACAAGAGTATGTTGTAGATAAGAAACTTCTGGATGAGATCACGGAAAAACTGGATCATCTTTCAGCATTGGGTGAAGTTGTCGAGTTTGGTTGCGGAACAGGCTACTTTACCAGGATCATCAGCCAAAAGAGTCAGAGCATCATGGCTACCGACATATCCGATAGTCTACTTGAAGCAGCAAAAAAACGTCTTGGCGATTACCCAAATGTGAAGGTTCAGCAGGAAGATTGCATGAAGACTTCGTTTACAGCCGAAGCGTTCGATAGTGTCTTCATGGCCAACCTGATCCACGTTGTCAAAAGCCCTGCTGCGGTACTACAGGAATGCCATAGGATCCTTAGGAAAGATGGGGTCCTTATAATTGTCACATTTACTGGTTATGGTATGAAACTCTGGGAAAAGATCAAGATGGGATTACGATTTGCCAAGTCTTGGGGAAAACCTCCTGCTCATGTACACTCCTTTTCCTTGCAAGATTTATCATCAATTATGGAAGACACTGGATTTACGATTAAGATATCGAAGATGATCGGTGATAATACAAAAGCCTTGTATGTGGTTGGTCAGAAGAAAAAAACTGCATAGCGAGTATTTACAGCGGATTTTACCCGCCGCGACTTCGCCGCTCCGGGCAAAGCCGCGGAAACAGGCGTTAGCCGTAGAATAATCGTACGTGATCGTAAGGGGATAGCATAATTGGAAACCTTCTCTGAATTGAAAGACTTAGTGGAAGATCCGCATTATCAGACGCAAAAGCAAAAGATTCTATCCGATCTCGATGATGACATGATTGACATGCCTATTGTAAACCTCATCAACGGGTTTAACAAATTGCCTTATTGTTTCACTCTGCAAAGCTGTTATGGTCACTTTGTCTACAACGGTAATAAAGATACTCATAATCTCGATCCTTTGCCGACAAAAGAAATCATTGCCATAGTGGAATACAGGATCGCCTACGTTGCATTCTGCATTGAGAACAGTGCTTCGGGAAGAGGTCTGTTTGCGGCATTAAAGGAAATCACGGCTATGGCTCCGGAAAACGTTCAGTTCTGTTGCGCGGAGTGGTTTTGGAAAAGACGCCTCAACTCTTATGCATTGCAAGTGGAGCCGGATAGGTTCAAGCGTAAAGACACGGCAACAATTGATTTCAAGGAAGCTTTACATATTGAAAAGATACGAAATGAATTTTTTATTCGGCTGTATGAATTGCTTGAAAATGAAAAAGAAAGGTAAGATTATGATCGGATAACAAGGCAAATTCTGTTTGAAAAGGAGAAAACCATGAACCTCGATGTTTTTGACGAAATGGATGCTTCCCAGCTGAAAGGGTATATTGAATTTCTTCTGTGGCACTACCGGGTGATGGATGCCTTCTGGTTCATCAATGTGG
>CAYPQJ010000202.1:0-7453 GCA_964412835.1 uncultured Desulfobacteraceae bacterium
TGCGGCTGTATTTGATTTCCCCTTTCATCGTGACTGTTACGCCATCTTAAAACCAATTCTTCCTTTTAAATCCCAGTAACATGAGAACACCTATAATCAGCATTACAAGTCCTACCGTCGGATATCCCCAGTGCCATTCCAGTTCAGGCATAAATTTGAAATTCATGCCATAGACGCCGGCAATGAAGGTGAGCGGGATAAAGATGGTGGCGATAATGGTCAGGACCTTCATCACCTCGTTCATTTTGTTGCTGAGGCTTGACAGATAGATGTCAAGGGTGCTGCTAACGGCGTCTCGGAGGGTTTCAATGTTCTCGATGACCTGGATGGTATGATCGTAAACGTCTCTCAGATAGGGCGCCACGGACTCCCCGATCAACGGCGACTCGGTTCGCTGAAGGGCGTTGATAGCTTCCCGGAGGGGCCAGATGGAGCGACGTAGAAAAGCCATCTCACGACGAATTTCCTGGATTTCCCGCAGATTTGAAGGATCCGGCTCAGTGAGAACCGATTCTTGCAGGATTTCAATCCTTTCGCCCATGCTCTCAAGGATGATAAAATAATTGTCAACAATGGCATCCATCAGGGTATAGGCCAGGTAATCGCTCCCGGATTTTCGAATGCGCCCCTTCCCTTTCTGGATGCGGTCTCGTACAGGCTGAAACACGTCCCCATCGCGCTCCTGAAAGGAGATGACGAAGTTGCTCCCCACAATCAGACTGAGCTGCTCAGCTTCGAAAGCGCTTTTCCCGTTGTTATGGGACAGCATTTTCAGCACAATAAAAAGGTACTCCCCCATGTCTTCCATTTTGGGACGTTGCTCGGTATGGACCACATCCTCCAGAACCAGGGGGTGGATGTCAAAGATTTTGCCGAATTCTTCGATGACGGCCATGTCATGGAGGCCGGTAACATTCACCCACGTCACGGTTGGACTGGCTTTGAAGGGACTGCAGGCCCCAACAGAGAGATCCGATTTTTCTTCCACATGACGTTCATCATAGTCTATCAGGGTGATTCGCACATCTTCCGTTTGTTTTTCTCCGATATGCACCAGGGTGCCCGGCGGGAGCCCGGCTTTCTTGGAACTTTTTTTTAAGAGTCTCAAAGCGGATAACCTCCTTTTTCGTGGGATGAAACAAAAAATGCTCGGGCGTTCCTTTTCAACCGGAACTGGGGACGTCCGGCGGCCCCTGCATATTGACATGGAGCGGCGGAGCGGACCCCTCTTTCGGTTCTCCCATGTAGACGGTGCGATGGGGAAAGGGGATTTCAATACCCCGTTCATCAAAGGCCCGCTTCATGAGCCGGTAGAATGCCCGCTTGATGCCCCACTGTTTCAGGGGTTTGGTTTTGAATCGCGCGCGAATGATCACGGCTGAATCTTCAAACCGGTCCAGTCCGAAAACTTCCAGGGGTTCCAGGATATTGGGTCCGTGATCCGGATCTTTCTGAAGGGTCGCCCCCAGTTCCTTTAGAATTTCAATAACTTCGTCAACGTCTTCCCGATAGGCCACACCGATATCCATGACGGTCCTTGAAAAAACCTTGGAAAAATTGCTCAGGGAATCGATGCTGCTGTTTGAAATGACGTGAAGGGTGCCGTTCATGTCTCGCAGTTTAACGGTTCTCAGGCCCACCGACTCCACCGATCCGCCCTTACCACCCACCATGGCCCAGTCTCCCACGCGGATACTCTCCTCAAACAGGATGAAAAGGCCGCTGATAAGATCTTTCACCAGGGTCTGGGAACCGAAACCCACAGCCAATCCGATGATGCCGGCGCCGGCCAGGATGGGGGTGGTGTTGACCCCCATTCTTCCCAAGACGATGATGCCCCCCACGAAACCTGCGGCAATATTGATGGCGGTCTGGATGACGGGAATAAGGGTTTTTTGCTTCTGGCTGATATCTCTTTTTTCCCCCTGCCGTTTATTTTTGAGTAGATACGCAGCCACAGTATTGTTTATCTCTATGACAGCCGCAATAACGGCCATCGTAAGGATAATGGCCACCACTCGCAGAATGATCACGGCACCCATATCGGAGACCACAAAACCGGACACCGGCACACCCCAGATTTCTCCGATAGCCCCCAGAGCCGCAACGATAATGGCAATCCGCAACCCTATTTTAACGATCAGCAGGTATCGGTTGGTCTTTTTTTCCAATCCGGGGAAACGCTGTTGGGTTTGCTCCTTGATTCGAAAAAACCGCCGGAAGATCAGATCCAGGGCGCGGAATAGAATGAATACCAGGATGGCGGCTAAAACTGTCCCAATTGTTGCACGAAAGAGGTATTCAAAGGCTTTATCGTATTTCGTAATGAGGGACAGTGAAATCGCCCAGACATAGCCCGCAACCGGAATCGGCCAATACCATATGAGGGCCGAAACGGCTCGACCATTGGTTTTTGGATTCACACTCGATATTTCATCTTCGGAAAATTCTTCATCTGTTTTAAAGGGTTGTCCGTGTTTTATACGGATATCGCGGGCCAGCTGAAAAATAAACACGGTCAGCATCAGGGGAAACGGAAGCAAAAGGAGACCTCTCAGATAAGAAAAATAGAGCTGCGGCGGCTGTGTCAACATAATTGAACGGGTCGTCATAAAGTAGAAAAGGGCATAAAAGAAAAAACGCCTCATCCAGATCCACAGGTAGTTGGCGTTTTCATCTGAAAAGGACGTCAGGCGGGCAGAGGCCTCCTCCGGCGAAAGAAGTACATGGCAAGCCGCCATAACCGACTGGTAGAGAAACAAAAGTGTAAACAGTAGAAGAACAAGGATGCGGCCCTTTGGAAATGAAGGGAATGCGCGAAACATAGCGTCAAACACAATAACGAGCGCCGCAAAGGGGAGGGCTTTCAGCAGGATGTAAACAAAACCCCAACCGATTTTTGACGGAAGGTCCTTCATCCTGGCCGTTGCCGAACGGATCAAACCTCTCAAGAAAAAGATGAACAACAGTGCGGCCATAAGTGCGACAGCAATGTCTAGGAACAGAATGCGCATTTGTGGGCGGTTTTCTGTTTTAGCAAAAAATACTTTGGCAGATTCAAAGGCTTCCGGCAATTCATCAACCATGAGTCCCAGGGCGATGGTTTCCTTTTGGATATCCATGGAAATTTGATCAAAGGAATCGAAGACCAGGCGAATGATGAACAGACGCTCATCCTCGCCTTTTGCTTTCTTTGTTTTTTTGGCCTCCATGGCCTTTTTCGCGTCAAGGAGGCCCTTGAGGTTTTTGGTAAAGGTCTCCCGTTTTGTGGGGCTTTCCATGATGCCGAGGAGATCTTCAATATCGTCCGTAGAAGGGCCGTCGGCGAGGCCCGAAAAAGCACCTGAAAAGAAGATGATAAAAAATATTGCTGCGACGAAAAGACGGCGATGATGAACGGAATGCATGGTGTGGCCCCCTGGCCTGGAAATAGCCGGTTTTCTGAGACAGAAAAACAATCAACAACAATTATCATTATTATAGCCGTAACTAATCCCAATGCAACCTAAAGGTGTTGGGGTCTTCCATCCGTGCAAAAACGGCGCTAAGCATTTCCATAAGCTCCAGCTTTATGGCGCAGTCATCGTCCATAATCAGTATCCTAGTCATGGTTGTAACTCCTTGTATTTCAGGAAAGATTGAAGTTCCTTGTCTCAAATCTTACTGGTTGGGTCCTTGAAAGCCTTATTTTTTTCTTGAAGAGCTTTCGGAATTTTCCCAATAGCTACATGGAAAGTGATTCCTTTTTCCAAACCCGGATCCAACCATGCCCTGCCTCCGTGTTGCTCTACTATCTCTTTCACTATCGACAGTCCAAGTCCCACCCCTTCGATTCCTTTTGATGTTTTTTTCTTTTAAAAAGGCCAAAGGCATCTTCAGAGGCAGGTAATCAGTTCTTGCGTTTTCCAAGATAGTATCATTCAAGTGGATTCACTGAAGCCGTTAACAATATTTTCTCTCCAGCAATACCCATGCCAGAGAACTAAATCGTTGAATTATACTGGTTTGCTGGGCTGTAGATGTATAGCGATATGAACCATAGATCCTGATATTTGAATAGGCAAGTGAACCAAACTATGAGGAAGAATATTTAATTGCCTTCAACTTATTGAAATAGGAAATGAATTTACATAGGGGAATTATGAGTTCCGATATTTTTGTTGCTGGAACCAGAAATTCTTTGTTACCATGAAATTTTCATAGAAAGTTCCATAATCAGAGGCAAAGATGGAATCAATTCTTTTCGTATCGAAAGATCAAACAGCTTTCCGCCAAATACATTCCGGTCTTCGTTCAAAATTCAGGATTGAAAATGTAAGCAGTAAGCAGGCAGCATTGAAGAGACTCCAAAAAAAACCGTTCACGTTCCTCTTTATTGATATAGAAATACTAAAGGGGCCTGACCAAGCTGGTGGATACAAGGCTACTTTTCAACCTTTCCGGCAGTTATACCCAACCATCGAAATCGTAGTGATGTCTCATCAAGATATACTCAGAGAAGCTGTAATGGCTGTAAAGGCTGGAGCCAGCAACTATCTAACATATCCCATCGTTCCGGAGGAAATAAAACTCGTAACTGAAACGGCCCGCGCATCAATGATTGTTCGGTCCGAACTTGAATATCTCCGAGATCAGTTTTGGGAAACCAAATCACAGGAGATCATAAAGACGAAAAGTCTTCGGATGAAGGCAGTCTACGATAAGGTACGGTCCGTTGCACCCACCAGGAGCACTGTCCTGCTGATGGGCGAAACGGGAACAGGCAAGGGGGTACTCGCTAATCTCATTCATCAACACAGCAACCGTCGCGATGCACAATTTATCAGCGTACATTGCGGTGCAATCCCGGACACATTGCTGGAAAGTGATCTTTTTGGACATGAAAAAGGTTCTTTTACGGGTGCTGTAAAGCGAAAGCTTGGGAAATTTGAGATTGCCGGCGGGGGAACCATTTTTTTGGACGAGGTAGGAACTATCACGCCCTCTGCTCAAATAAAACTTCTACAAATATTGCAGGATGGGACTTTTCAACGGGTCGGAGGAGAAGCAACCCTTGAGGCCGATGTGAGAATCATTTCCGCCACAAATGCAGACCTTAAAAAAATGTGCGAAGACGGACAATTCAGGAAAGACCTCTATTACCGATTGAATGTTTTTCCCATTGAAATTCCGCCGCTGAGCGAGCGATTAGAAGATATTCCGCATCTAATTGAAGGGTTTCTGAAAAAGCTGAACAGCTTCAACACAAAGGAGATTTTCCATATTAATTCCGATGTTCTGGAAGGATGTAAGCGTTACACCTGGCCTGGAAATATTCGGGAGCTGGAGAATCTGATTGAACGGGCCTACATTCTTGAGACATCGTCTGCATTGACATCGGAGAACTTTCCCGTTGAACTGGTTGAATCAGTTGCTTCTTCTGCAGTCCTGTCGGAGGATTCTTTCCCGCCTTTGGCAGAGGCCCGGCGCAAAAGTGTTGAAACTTTAGAAAAAGACTACCTCCAAGAACTAATGACACAACAAAAAGGCAAAATAAAGGACTCCGCAAAAGTTGCCGGGATTACAACACGTCAATTACACAAGCTCATGACCAAATACGGCATCCGGAAAGAAACATTCAAATGACCAACTATCCACAGTGATTGAATGCCATAAGTATTTAAAAGAAGAATCGTGAGTTCTTCCTGTTTCCCATCCATAAGAACTACCCGTTCCGAAATCACTCCGACTGACGGGGTTATCCTGCCTGGCCGGGGAGTATTCCTTTGATGGGCTTCATTAGTGTTACCGCCTCATATTCCTGCGCCGCTCTTTTTGTTCATGCCATTCCTGAGCTTCCAGGGAAAGGGCTGCAATGGGACGAGCTTCAAGACGTTTTAAACCAATGGGTTCCCCTGTCTCTTCGCAGTAACCGTATGACCCCACTTTGATCCGCTCCAGGGCCTCATTGATTTTTTGGGTGAGTTTGTAGTATCGACTGCAGGTGTTGAGTCTGAGGGATATGTGGGTCTCCATCGCACCTTGGTCCAGGACGTCAATCTCTCTCCCCAGATCGTCTTTCATCAGATTCAAGGTGGAACACGATTCATTAAATAGCTGGTCTCGCCAGCAAAGCAGTTTTTCCTTAAAATAGATCAGCTGCTGTTCATTCATGTACTTTTCATCCTCGGAGGATGCATACACCTCCCGGAGATCCGTTCCAGAACCGGATAAAATCTGTTTGTCGGCGTTCTCCCACGAAAAGTCTGTTTTTGTCATGAAAGTTCCTGCTCCTTAATAATACTCTTAATAGAGGGCTCTATCCTCCTCGTCCTCGAAGTTCAATCCCTCGAAGATCCCATCAAATCCTGAACTTTCGTCATCCTCAAGGGCGTTTCTCAGCAATAAATATGCCATTGTCGTAATATCCTGGCCTTATCGTAAAAAACATCTTGCGGACGAAAGAATTTGAGAACTTCCAGTTCCAATTCGGGGAAAAAAGGAATAAAAAGTTCCTTTTCTGGAATACTTTTTATAATCAAATTGTTATGTTCGCTTACCCCATTACCGCCTATTTCACCGCTGGTTTCTCTGAACACATTGGCATTTATGCCTCCCAGAATTATCCAAATTTATTTTAATCATGCCAATTTAACGCCAACCTACTAAGCCATTCTCTTTTTGGCATAACTCTTGCTGTAATCCTCGGAGTTTGTAGATATGCATTCTAAGTTTTGCAGGCAAGCTGCCTTTGATCTTTCCGCTTCTTGGATATTGTGGTTTGGCGACCGGTGTCTGGGAAAAGATATCCGAAAGGAAGTATTTGAGAACCATGAAATGAAAGGAAAACCTTATGGATTTTGATGATGCCTCGGAAATAACAATTTCAGGATTGGTCATGGCCACTGACTGGAATGATGACGATGACATTGAGGACTTTGAAATCTCGACGGATGACGACAGCTATTATGTGGAAAAAAACGCCATCTGGGATGAGTTGGTTGATCTGTGGGACACCCATGTGGAAGTCACCGGCATAGTCACGGAGGAAAAAGACGGTACCAAACGGGTTCTCGTCACAAGCTATGAACCGTTGGATGACCCGAGTTATGACGACGATGAGGTTGAATATGCCGGCGTATATGACGTGTTGAGTTTCGAAAATGATGAAGATGAACTTCGTTATTAATAAGCTGATTTCAAGTTTTGAATGACGAACACGCTTGTTAACGACAGATCCAAACACTTTTTTTTGAAAAGGGGGCCTCAGCGGTTTCTTTTCGAGCAAGTACTGAAGAACAAAACTACAAATTGGAGCCGATACAATGCGGGATCAGACTATTTATTGCATCCAGTGTGTCCTTTCGGTAAGCCTGCCTAGACGAAAAAAAGATATTTTTGGGGGGGGCGGTGATGCCATGCCGCGGTGAGCACGGCATCTACATTTCAAGAGGGCTCATTAATTTGGCGTGGG
>CAYPQJ010000203.1:0-7307 GCA_964412835.1 uncultured Desulfobacteraceae bacterium
CCCTGGGGCGCTGCCGGCAAACTGAAAAACGGCATTACGCGGATCAACTCAGATTATTGCCTGGGTGGTTCAAAGTGCAAGGATGTCTGCCCCTGGCATATTCCCCAGCGTCAGACGGGCGTGGGGTTGTATCTGGATTTGCTGCCCGCCTTTGCGGGGAACGGCGTCATGTACAAGTGCGACCGGTGCTACAACCGTATTGCCGAGGGTCAACTTCCGGCCTGCATCGATGTGTGCCCTGAGAATGTGCAGAAAATCGGTCCCAGAGATGAGATCTTAAAAGAGGCCCATGCCATTCAAAAGGAAATCGGCGGGTATATTTACGGGGAAAAGGAAAATGGCGGCACCAATACCATCTATGTTTCACCCGTGCCTTTTGAAGATCTGAACAAGGTGATCGAGACAGGTCCGGGAAAACCGGATTTGAGACCCGTAAAGGATTCCATGGCTCAGGCCGACAATCTGGCAAAGGCCATGGTGATTGCCCCCATCGCCGGTATGGCGGCGGCTGCGGCAAAATTCTTTGTCAGCGCCAAAAAGAGCATGGGACCGGAGGATAAATAAGTGATGAAAACCTCAAATCGAACCAGACTGACAGCGGGAAACCGGGCGCTCTATCGGGTGTTCATCCTGGCAATGATATTAACCGCCTTTACAGGGTTTGGTCAGATGCCCATTTTTAAACGGTACTACATTTCCGATATACCGGGCATGGCCTGGTCGGCCGATTTTTACGCAACGCATTTTCTGCATTATGTGGGGGCCATGGTACTGCTGGGCCTTTTCGCCTATTTCATCCTGGATTACATCCTTTCCGGAAGAAAAAAACTCCAGCTGACCCCTTCGGCCTATTTTCGGATTATCCTGATGGCGGGGATCGTTGCAACAGGTATTCTAAGAGTGTTCAAGAACATGCCGGACGTGCTTTTTTCGCCGGCATTTACGGCCTTTATCGATATTTCTCACCTGGGTTTTGCCATGGTCTATCTGTTCACGGCCCTCGTGCTGGTTTTGATGAAACGGGGCTGGGTAAGGAAAACAGATCAGTATCGGATGGATTCCGTCTAAAAGGAGACAGCATGCATTGTAGGAATCACCCGGACCGGGAAGCAGTTGTTCCCTGCCGGAAACATCTCATCGGATATTGCAACGAATGCCTGGACAATGGGGTCTCCTGTACGGATCCCTCCATTTACTGCAAGTTCCGGCACCAGTGTGTTATCTGGGAAATGGGGCGCGAAGAACGGAAAAAAGTCCTGTTTGAGCAGGATGTCGAAGCGATTCAGGCGGCGGGTTGAGGTGCCGCTTTGAGTGGATTTCTCAAAAGAGAGTATATCCTGAGAGATTGATCAATCCCCTTAAACGGTACAAGCCCCATATCATACGCTCGCCAGAGCCCCTCAATCATTTTTTGGGTCTCTTCCCCGATGATGATATCCCCGCCCTGCGCATGGTCCGCCAGACGGGCTGCCAGGTTGGTTGCCGGACCCGTCGCGGTGTAGGTCATGCGGGTTTCCAGGGTCCCCTTGAAAACGGTCATCCCTACCAGGGCCACGCCGGAGTTGATGCCGATATTGACATTGACCGGTTCAAACCGGTCTGCCATTTCATGGTTGAGCTGGAGGTTTTGCTCATGAATGTCATAGGCAGCCTTGACCGCATTGACCGCATTGGTTTTTGCGTCGTCATTTTTGAAAATAATCATGAGCCCATCGCCGGCGGTTTCGTTGATATCGCCGCCCGATCGGTGGATGGGATCGACAAAGTTGGAAAACATCTCTTCCACCATGTGGTTTACCTCCACCGCGCTTTTGCTGGCGCTGAGCCGGGTGTACCCTTCAAGATCCAGAAAGAGAACGGATACTTCCCTGCTTTCTTTTTCCTGGTTGAGTAATTCCGGGTTGGTTTCCACGATACGTCGCACCGACCGGGGAACAAAAGGTGAGAGATGCGCCAGTTTCTGGCTGATCTCAATTTTTTCCTGGGTCATTCCCCAGTGCTTTTTTGCGGCCATGATGGCATTGCCGGCCATTTCGGAAAGGTCCTTCATGAAATAGAAGTCCTTTTTTGTAAACCGGGCGCCCGGCTGGGAAACCACGTTAATGACGGCCACGATGTCATCGTCGACAAATACGGGCATGGCGGCTTCCGGACCGGTATCGACGGTGGTATCGTCATGCCTGACAATAGGGTTGGTTTTCGAAATGACCACCCCTTTACGGGTTGCCAGGGCTTTCTGGATGGCGGGGCGATTTTTCTTGCAGGAAAGGCAGTTAACGGGGCGGTCGTACAGGGCGCATTGAAGGGGTCGCGTGTATTTCTGTGCATCGGGATCCAGCATGATGATGCAGGTCTCCATGGATGATGGGATCAGGTTTCGGGTTTCCTCTCGCAGTGTTTCGAGAATTTTGTTGACTTCCATGGTGGATGCGAGTTTTTTTGAAAGACGACGTTGGGCCTCAAACCGTTCCTTATAAAATTTTTTCATGTGAATAGGTTCCGATTTATGGGGTTTGTTCTCAATTTTTTAATGATTTCGCCAGTCGCTTGAACCCTTCTTCCATGGAAACGGCGGGCCTGTATCCCAGTTCTTTTTGGGCCGCGCTTATGTCAAACCAGTGGGCCGTTGACAGCTGTTTGGCCAGAAAACGTGTCATGGGGGGTTCCCGTTTAAGTCTGAAAGTGCCATAGATCAATTCAAGGAACCCGCCTGCCCAGTAGGCCGGCTTTTCGGATACGGTACGATCAATGGGGTCAAGACCGGCAGCTGCCAAAATCCGGTCCATCAATTCACCGATGTCAATGGGCTCTCCCTGGGAGATGAAGTAGGTTTTGCCGGCAACGGGGGATCCCGGGTGAAGACGGTCCAAAGCCAGGATATGGGCATCCACCGCGTTATCGATATAGATGCAGTCCACCAGATGGGGCTGCCGACCAATTTTAGCCAGGCGACCCGATTTCCTTCGTTCAATAAACCGGGGAAGAAAGTTGGGATCTCCGGGTCCCCAGATCAGGTGCGGCCGAAGGGCCACGGTGGCTAGAGTAGTGTCATTGGCGGAAAGCACCTTACGTTCCGCCATGGCTTTGGTCATGGGATAATTTGCCGGATAGGTTTTGGGGTAAGGTGCCGACTCGTTTACGCCTTCCATATCACCCCCGCTAAAAACCACGCTGGGCGAACTGGTATAGATGAGCCTTGAAGCGCCTGTTTTTCTGCAGCCCTCAATAATGTTTTCGGTGCCGGTCACATTGGTTTTGTAATAGGAACGGTATGTGCCCCATATGCCCGGTTTGGCGGCCACGTGGAAAACCGCATCACAACCCTCCACGGCTGTTATAACGGCCTTTTTATCCGCCAGGTCGCCTCTATGAACGTCGACCCCCAAGCGGCGCAGTTCCGGGTAATGCCCCCTGGAAAAGCTGCGTATCCGGTCTCCCCGCTCCAGAAGGCGTTTGACGATGGCTTTTCCCAGAAACCCTCCGCCACCGGTCACAAGGATTTTCATGCTTTTTTGCGTGTCCTTTCTTTGGCCAGTTTCCGGGATGCCCAGACCCCCAGTTTTTCCCGATAGATTTTGGCGTTATGCCGGATATCAACGGGAAACCCATCGTGAAACAGGATGATTTTGATCTCCTCAGTATGGGGGAATCGTGCCCCCATTTCAAGGAGTTCCCGTTTAATCGTATCCCTATGGGCATTTTTTGAATGGGCTTCCAGCTCAACACAGAGCACGGGTTGTACGATTCCCCCTGTCTTGACCCCTGTGAGGGCTGTCCGAAAAACGGCTCGATGGGTATTGAAGATTCCTTCGCAGGCGATGGTAAAGTGGGTCTTCGAAAGGGTGATCACCCGGTGGGATTTTCGGCCGAAAAACCACACCCTCCCTTGTTCATCCAGCGTTCCCAGGTCGCCCATTCGGTGCCAGAAATCCTTTCCGTCTTTCTCATGGATTTTGTTCAGTTGGGTCCCATGATCATCTTTGTAGTATGAGCGGGTGGCCACGGGACCTTTGACGGTAATTTCACCCACTTTTCCCGCGGGCAATTTGAGGGAATCATGCCATACCCCAATAGGGTCATCGGTAATGGGGATTACGCAAGCCTGCATTCCGTCAACCGGTTTCCCCACACAGACGCCTTTCCCAGAATCGGTTTTATGCCGGGTGTTGTTAAGAATTTCGTGGCTGCCGATGGATGACACGGGCATGGCTTCCGTGGCCCCGTAACCGGTGTGAACCTGAGCTTCAGGCGACAGCATGGTACAAAAACGTTCCAATACGATTGGGGGCATGGGGGCTCCGGCCGCGATGACACGGCGCAGTGTCGGCAGTTTAATGCCGTGTTCATGACCATACCGCCCGACGCGGTTGATGAGGGCCGGCGAACCGAACATATTGGTGATCCCGAAATCTTCAATGGCTTCAATGATTTTTCGAGGGTCCACATGGGCCGGTCGGGTGGGGTCCATGTCGGGGATTACAATGGCCATGCCCAGTGCCGGGCCGAAAAGGGCGAAGAGGGGAAAAGTGGGCAGGTCAATTTCACCGGGTTCAATGTGATAGGTATTTCGAATGGATTCCACCTGGGCTGTGAAATTGCCGTGGGTGTAGAGGGCGCCTCTGGGGGGACCGGTGCTCCCGCTGGTGAAAAGAATAGCCGCCATTTCATCCTTTTCTGTCTGCGCCATGGGTCGGCGGTCGGCGGATTTTCCCATAACCCGGACCTGTTTAAGGCTGAGGCCTTTCCAGAAAAGACGCTTTCCCACGGTAATCAGCGTTTGAATGGTCCCTCGCCCCCATCCCAGAACCAGACGGGCAATGTGGGCTTGAGGAATGCCGATAAATGCCTCCGGCTCTGCCTGAGCCAGGCATTTTTTGAGGTTTTTGATGCCGATGCCAGGGTCAATGAGTACCGGAACGGCACCTGCTTTAAAAACAGCAAATGTCAGCGCAAAAAACTCAAGGCTCGGTTTGATCATGAGCGCCGTGCGGATGCCTCTGCCGATCCCTGATTGGGCCAGACCCCTTGCGATCCAATCGCTTTCGCGGTCCAATTGTCGGAAGGTGTAATGGGTGTATTTAACCCGGCCGTTTCCGTCGCGGCCCGATGGACAGCTGACTGCCGGCCTGTGGGGCTGTTTCTCTGCCATTTCAGTCAGATAGGCGGCAATGTTTACAAAATCAGACATGGTTTCCAGGAACAAATGGTATCTACCAGCGGACTTCCATCATGGTACAGTTCAAGCCGCTGCCGATGCCCATGAGGGCCACCCGGTCGTTTTTGTGAATACAATCGGCTTCCAATGCTTTTGAGAGGGTAATGGGGATGGCGGCGGGGCCCACATTGCCGTATTCGGGAAATGTCTTAAAAACTTTTTTGTCGTCCAGGCCCAGCAGTTCTATGAGTTTGGCCGTGTGAACGGCGCTCACCTGGTGTAGAACGAATTGATCGAGGTCTTCAGGATTCCACCCCATTTCGCTCTTGGCTTTATTGAACGTGGCACCGGCCAGTTGAAGCCCGGCAACCAGCAGGGCACTGGCGTCGGTCTGCATGCTATCCAACTGCCCCCGACATAGGTCTTTGTGTTCGGTGGCTGCCAGACTGACCCCACCCAGCAATCGGTGGCCCTCAGGCGCCAGATCCGATCTTGCCAGAACCATGGCAGCCCCGCCTGAACCCAGGGTGAAGGTCGCAAAATTGTCGCGAAAGGTTTTTTCATCACAGTCTGAAGCCAGCAGTCTTTGAATGGTGGTCTCAACCACAAAACGGCTTCCTTCTCCATCCACCACAATGCCGTAATCTACCTGGCCACGTTCGATCATATTGCCGATGATTTCCATGCCGTTTAGAAACGCCAGGCACGCATTGCCCACATCAAAGTTCGTGCAGTCGGGGCTGAGCCCCAGGTTTCCGTGCACCAGGCATGCCACCGAGGGTTCGATAAAATCCCGGCAGACCGAGGTGTTCACAAGAATCCCGAGTTTTGATTTGTCAATGCCGGCGTCTGAAATGGCCTTTTCAGCTGCCATGGTGGCCGCCTCGCTGGGCTGCCGGCCCGGTTCCCAGAATCGTCTTGCCATAATTCCGGTAAGGGACTGTATAATGTCTGCTCGCGCCTGGATTCGCTTTAAGAGGGGTGAGAGTTGTTCTTCAAGTTCAGACGAGGTGACGCGCTGGGGCGCATCCACATGGGCTAAGCCGATGATGGATACGTTTTGAAATTCCATTGGGTGAATCCTTTCAAGAAAATGGGTTCCGGAAATCCATTGCGGTTATAAGGGTCACCGGGCCGGTATCAAAACAAAAAATAATAACAACTTATTCGTGAATGTGCAACAAGAAACCGAAAAATGTCCTGATCGGATAATTTGTCATCTTGCGAAAAAAGGCGACAGTTGTTATAAATGAAAGAATCATTGCATGCTTTCCATTTGTGAATATGAAAGCGGCATCGAAACGGAAAAGGAGATACAAGATGCTTAAAATAGAGGATTTGCAGGTCAAACTGGGGGAGAAAGAGATTTTGAAACATATTGATCTCGAAATCAACCCGGGTGAAACCCACATCCTTTTTGGTCCCAACGGGAGTGGTAAGACATCCCTGTTGATGACCATTATGGGATATCCCCAGTACGAGGTGGTTTCCGGTAAAATTATATTCAAGGGTGAAGACATTACCCATGCGCCTATTGATGAGCGGGCAAAAATGGGAATCGGCATGAGTTACCAGCGACCGCCCACCATCAACGGCCTCAAAACCCGGCAGATGGTGGATTTGTGCGCCGGTGAGGAAATCGATGAGGCGGCACTGGCGAGGCGCGTCAATTTTGAGGACTTTCTGGACCGGGACGTGAATGCGGGTTTTTCCGGCGGTGAAATCAAACGGTTTGAATTGTTGCAGCTGATGGCTCAAAAACCGGATCTGATGCTGTTCGACGAGCCTGAATCGGGGGTTGATATGGAAAACATCACCCTCGTGGGAAATACCATTGCCGAGCTTCTGGAGAAGCACCTTCATCCCTCAAAGGATCGGTCGAAAATGCAGGCCAAGGCCGACAGGCGCAAAATGGGTTTGATCATTACCCATACGGGATTTATTCTGGACTATGTCTCGGCCGATAAAGGGCAGGTGCTCTACAACGGGAAGCTCAGTTGTGTGAGCAACCCCAGGGAAATTCTTAATTGCGTGGGTGACACCGGTTATGAGGAGTGCGTAAGATGTATATCGATGAGCAGTTTGAGTTAAAAGCGAAAGAGGCGATCGACAAAAAAGGGGCCATTGGGCCGGATGTGGATCTCAGCGAATT
>CAYPQJ010000204.1:0-7302 GCA_964412835.1 uncultured Desulfobacteraceae bacterium
GCCCATTGAACTTCTCCTTTTTTTATCTTTTTCTTTTCTTGTTTATGGCAGTTTTTCGGATTTCCCGAACAGATTCAGGCCAGGCAACACTTCAGCGGCCCTTCTGCATCGGTCATCAACAATCGCCTGAAGCCATCTGGTCCCATTCGTTGAAACCGCCTCGGGAAGACCCTGAATCACTTTGATATAATCTGAATCCCCATCCTTTTTCCCAACTTCCAATGCTTCCAGAAATGCGTCACGATGTCTATTGGCTGACGGTAAATCATCGAGGTCCTCAAACACCCGGCAGACCGCATCAACATTCCGATAAAACTCAAGCTTACGGTTCCTGACTCTTTCTTGCTCGTCATGATGTACCGATTCAGACAACTTTTCCGCCACAGCCTTTAACCGCTTGAATCGCTCCCCTCTGGCCAGTCTTAAATTATCGAGAGCGCCGTTGTAAACCGGATATCCCAGTTCTTCCCCATGAAAAAAATCCCGCCGGACATACCGATACCACTGTTCAAGGGCCACCAGGCCGGCCAGGTAGAAAAGGTTTTTTTCCAGCATCCGGGACAAACCGGCATAACGGTTCAAACCCAATGGCAATTCGCCACCACGATGGGCTTTCCCCATAATCAACCGTCGTTCATTCGACACATCTTTTCGAAGAATGGTGCCTGCTGAAACCACATTTCCAAATCCCACCCGTATGGGACCCACAGCACCCCCCTGCCCTCCCAGAAAAATGGGCGGCTGATTGAGCATGACCCCTCGGGGCACATCCCCAAACAATGACGGGGTTATTTTATCACCGGCCGCGGAAAAATTGAAATGGATATAAGCGCTACCCACTTCACTGTGATCCTTTCGACTGGTACCGCCGGCAAGCAGGCAATCACAGAAATTGATTAAACTCCCCAGGGTGGCAAAAGGAAAAAGAATGGTTTGTTTAAGACCCACACAGTGGGCGCCGCCGGACTGTTCCTCCAGGATAGAGCCTTCCCGCACATGTGCGCCGAGTCCCATGTTCGCTTTTTCGAGGAAAACCGATTTCCTGAAATATCCCCCCTTTAATTCAACACGGGGACCAACCTGGCAGTCTTCAAGGGTCACCGGGCCTTCAAAGCCAATTTCAGCACCCCGGGAAAGGACCGTTTTCGACCCGTAAATACGGCAACCGGGATAAATAGTCACCCCGTCGCCGGAGATCTGCTCCACCTGAACATCATCATCCAGATAGAGGGTCATTGGATTGGGAATCTTGACCCCTTTGTCAAGAAGCGCGATGATTTTGTGTTTGTTTCGAGGTTCCAATTCCAACAATTTTGCTCCCGTCTAATTCCCGATGGTCAGGCTATCCTTAATACAGAGAAAGGTCAATTAAGTTCTCGGCTTACGGCCATCGGTTTCTTGAGATGTCAAAATATGCCATTTGTTCCTTGACAAAATGACACACTTTTACAGCGCCAATATTCGCCTTGCATGTAAATGTTATCTTGTGTGTGAGCAACTATTTTAGTATGGTCAGTGTGAACCTTTTCTGTTTGAATTTATTTTGAATTCTGTAAAATTCATTGTCAATCAAAATGTTGCGCCCCAAAACTGAACTTGTAAGAAAATGGAAACCTCATCCAGTTATGCCGAACGGATTGAAAAAAGCAAACAACCTGGCCATTGCAGGGTTTCTGGCCCCCTTTGTTGCTGCGGGGATTACATGTGGCTTGCTCCTCATTGCCGGAGATGATTTCAAATCCTCCCGGGTTTTTCTGATTTACCAGCTTATCATCCCATTGGTCCTCATCACCGGCGTGGTTCTGGGAGTCAAATCAATCCCCCATATCCCTGAGTTGGGCGATAAGGATTATGCCTACAGCGGTTTGTTTCTCGGCATCTTTTTTTTAGTGGTTTTTTTACTATCCTTGATCTATCTCAGTTGATTATTCAGCCATCTGCCCTTTCCAAAACCATACAGCACTTATATATGGTAGCGCCCCTTCTCAAATCAAGCACATATTGTGGTCCGGCTTGAAACCAAAAAAAATCTGCAAATAGCTCATATCCCTGTTTTTTTCCTTGACAAGACAGTTCTTTTACCGGATAGTGTCAAAAAGTGGTAAAAATTGTCATAAAGTGTCACAGATGGTTCCCTCATGTTTCGCGGACGTTCAAAACATAACCTAGACGCCAAGGGCCGCCTGGCCATCCCCACGCGGTTTCGTGAGGTTTTGACCCAGAAAGGGGATCAATGCCTGGTGGTAACCCATAAAGACGGCTGCCTCTGGGCGTTTACCCGGGACGTTTGGCAGCGCCTCGAAGAAAAAGCGGCCAATCTCCCGTTGTTTGACAGCGCGGGAATCGCTTTTCTCAGGTATTTTATTTCCGGCGCTGAAGAATGTCCACTAAAGAACGGCAGGATCACGATTCCCCTCTATTTGAGAGACGTCACAGGACTGGAAAAAGAAGTTGTGGTCGTGGGTCAATTAAAACGGTTTGAAATCTGGGATAAAAAGAAATGGGAGGAGGAATTCGAAAGAGTAACGGAGGTTTTTCCCGAGACAAGCCAGGCCCTTCAAGAACTGCGGATCTAGAGATTCAAAATGCGAATTATCCTCACGTGCCGGTCCTTGTTCAGGAAGCCATCCAGTATCTCAACCTCAAACCGGGAGGCATGTATGTCGATGGAACCGTTGGATCAGGCGGTCACAGCTTGGAAATACTGTCCCATCTGCCTGAAAAAAGCGGCCTGATCTGTCTGGACAGAGACCCCGACGCCATCCGTTTATCGCATGAAAGATTGAGTTCAGACCTTCGGGTGCAGCTCATTCAAGCCAATTTCGCCGAGCTGGACAGGGTGATGCAGGAGTTGGCCATCGACAAGATTGATGGCGTTCTACTGGATTTGGGAATGTCCTCTTACCAGATCGAGAAATCCGGAAGAGGATTCAGCTTCAACAGAGAGGAACCCCTCGACATGAGAATGAATCCAGACCACAAACCGACCGGAGAACATCTGATCAACAGCCTCTCATTCGGATCCCTTCAAACCCTTCTTTGGGAATATGGCGAAGAAAGGAGATCCAGAACCCTTGCCAGGGCTATCGTAAAAGCGCGGGATAAAAAACCCATTAAAACCGCAAAGGAGCTGGCTCAAATAATTGAAGGGGCAACGCCCAAATCTCATCAGCCCTGGAAGCGACATCCCGCAACCAAAACCTTTCAAGCGCTCAGAATAACCATTAACAAGGAAATGGACAACCTGGAGACCTTTCTCCAAAAAATTCCGACCCTGCTGGCAGAGGGGGGAAGACTGGTTGTTATTGCCTACCATTCTCTCGAAGACCGCAAAGTCAAAAGAGCGATGGTCCATTGGGAGAGAGCCTGCACCTGTCCTCCCGATTTTCCGGTTTGCGTATGTGATAAGTCCCCGACGTTCAGACGTCTGTTCAAAAAGGGCCGGAAGCCGGAACAAGCGGAAATCCATAATAACCCCAGAGCACGCAGCGCCATCATGAGGGCTGCAGAAAGGATATCATCATGACCCGGCCGGACAGTCTATCGAAAATGATGAACTCCCGTAACGCCGCAAGCGGGGTTCGCATGGCCAATGAAAAATCGAAAACCACCAGATTTCATATCACCCGAAGGCAGGTCATTATAACGCTGATGATGTTGATTTGTTTTATGGGAACCGGCATTGGATATGTGTGGTCCAATTTTGAAAGGACCCAGATCGGATATGATCTCAGCCAATTGAAAAAGGAGGAAATGCGGCTTCAGGAGATCAATCAGAAGCTCAAACTGGAACTCGCCACCCTGAAATCACCGCGAAATCTGGAACGTCTTGCAATCGAGAAACTGGGGCTCAGCCCTCCGAAGCCTGAACAAATCATCTTGTTGCCATGAAGCTTAAGGAAAAAAAATGGATTCGCTTTCGTATCCATTTGGTAAGCGTCTTTTTCCTGGGCGGGTTGATCGCTATTTTTGTCAGGGTTTATCAACTTCAGGTATTGCAGCAGGAGTATCTGCGTGGCATAGCAAAAAACGGCATCATCGGAACCACGACGCTGCCACCGAAACGTGGGGTCATTTTTGACAGAGAAGGACATGAACTGGCAATCAGCGTTCAGGTGGGGTCGGTATTTGCCCACCCAAAACAGATAAAGGACAAAAACAAAACAGCCCTGGCTCTGTCGAAGATCCTGGGCGAAAAACACCGCCAAATCCTGAAAAAACTCAACCGGAAACGCTCTTTTGTCTGGATCAAAAGGAGAATTCCACAAACCCTGGCTAAACAGGTCAAAGCCCTTAATCTCAGGGGGCTGGGGGTCACCACCGAAACAAGACGATATTATCCCGGCCGTGAAACGGCTGCCCATGTCATCGGCTTTGCCGGAACCGACAACCAGGGGCTGGAAGGTCTTGAAAAAAAGTTTGACGGACTGCTCCGGGGGCCTGAAGAAAAATTGGCCTTTATGCGGGATGCGCTGGGCAGACCTTTTGCCGTCACAAGGCCCGTAACTTCGGACCAGAGAATCCACAACCTTTATCTGACCATCGACAAGGATATTCAGTATAAGGCACAGCAGTCACTTCGGGAAGCTGTCAAAAAAGCAAAAGCAAAAGGGGGGCATTGTGTGGTGGTGGACCCGTATACCGGTGAAATTCTGGCCATGGCGGTTGTGCCCGAATTCAACCCGAATGTCTTTTCCCGCCACAAACCTTCTCAATGGCGTAACCGACCCGTGACGGATTGTTTTGAACCGGGGTCTACGATCAAAGCCTTTTTATTGGCAGCGGCACTGGAAGCATCCGTTGTCTCGCCCCTCACCCAGTTTTACTGTGAGCAGGGCAAATTCAAAGTGGGCGGCAGGGTGGTTCATGACACCCACAAATACGGCAATCTTTCCGCAGCCGATATTGTTGTCTATTCCAGTAATATCGGGGCCATCAAACTGGGCCAGAAACTGGGATATCGAAAATTTACCAAATATTTGAAAAATTTGGGTTTTGGGGAAAAGACAAAAATTGATCTCATGGGTGAACGTGGCGGGTTTATCAGGGACGCGAAAAACGCCAGGGAAATCGATCAGGCAACACTTTTTTTTGGGCAGGGTATGACCAGCACGTCTTTACAGTTGACAATGGCCATGGCAGCCATCGCAAATGGAGGAAAACTGATGCGTCCATATGTTGTCTCAAAAATCGTTGATGAATCCGGACATACCACTGAAAAAACAAACCCGAAGGTGGTGAGAAGGGCTATTTCGACCAAAACCGCCCGGAGGGTAGCCGCCATTCTTGAGGGAGTGGCAACCGCAGAGGGAACTGCCGAAAAGGCCGCCATAGAGGGGTACAGGGTTGCCGGAAAAACGGGAACTTCACAGAAAGTGGACCCCGAAACAAAGCGATACTCAAAAAAGAAATATGTGGCAAGCTTCGTGGGTTTTGTTCCGTCGGACAAACCCCGTCTGGTCATTATGGTGATGATCGACGAACCCAAAGGTCATATCTACGGTGGCCTGGTGGCGGGACCCGTATTCAAAGAAGTGGGCTCATGGGCGCTGAACCATCTCAGAATCAGTCCTAATCCCTCTTTGCTCAGCAATAATACGATTCAATCGGCACAGGCCCACGTTAAACCGGAAATCGCAGCAGCGCCCCAAGTTTCACCGGAAACAGCTTTGCCACTGCCTTACGCGCTACGGGCGGCACAATTACCCGATTTTACCGGCCTGGGGATGAGAGAGGTTCTTAAACGCATCCGTGCCCTGGGCTTGAAGGTGTGTCTCGAAGGATCAGGTCTGGCCATCAGGCAGAATCCAGACCCCGGATCTCCATTGAAAACGGTTCAAAGCGTCACGGTGAATTTCAAACCACCCATGTAGGGGCGAATAATTATTCGCCCCTACTAAATTTAAGAAGCTGCGCCATGCATTTAAAAAAGCTCATAGGGAATATCAACATTAAAAATTTTGCAGGCGGACAGGATGTGGAAATCCCTCATGTAAACTATGATTCTCGTAAGATAGGGCCGGGGGACCTTTTCGTGGCCATTAAGGGGCACGACCAGGATGGGCATGAGTTTATCGGTGATGCCGTCTCCAGAGGGGCCGCAGCTGTTTTGTCAGAGGCTACGCCGGAGCTTGCTGTTCAAAAACTCACCCGGAAACCGCATCAAATGCCGGTATTTATACAGGTATCCGACTCCCGCAGAGCGCTATCTCAGTTGGCCGTAGCATTTTATCAGCACCCTTTTCGGACCATGAACCTGGTGGGTATAACAGGGACCAATGGAAAAACCACCACCAGTTATCTTCTCGAATCCATACTCATGGCTGCAGGCAGAAAACCCGGTGTCATCGGAACCGTCAACCACCGCATTTCCCACCTGCGCCTGAAATCTTCCGTAACAACCCCCGAATCTCTGGATTTAATGGAAATTTTACGTGAAATGGCTGACCAGTCCGCCACAGATGTGGTCATGGAGGTATCCTCCCATGCACTGGACCAGGGAAGGGTTGCCGATTGTCCCTTTCGCACGGTTTTGTTTACCAATATTTCCAGAGACCACCTGGATTACCATCAATCCATGGACGACTATTTCAAAGCCAAAAGCCTTCTGTTCACAAAACTTGGAAATAACAGTCCTACCGGGTCTGTTAGCGCCGTTATAAATGCTGATGACCCACGGGGAGCGGACCTCACGGCATTGACTGCGGCCGAAACAATGACATACGGCCTTAATCATTCATGTGATGTGACGGCAAAAGATGTAACCGTCAGCCGGAGGGGGCTTCACGCCAAGCTCATCTCCAAAAAAATAGGCGAGATTGACATACGGTCTTCGCTCATCGGAAATTTTGACATTTATAATATTATGGCCGCAGCATCCGCCGCTGTCACTCTGGGGGTGGGTTTAAAGACCATTGCTTCAGGCATAGAAAGCATGAAAGGGGTTCCGGGGCGCATGGAACTGGTACCCAATGCCCGTTCATTAGCCATTGTGGTGGACTACGCCCACACCCCCGATGCACTGGAAAAAGCGCTGGGAGCAGCGAAACAAATTACCAGCGGACGTATCCTGACCGTTTTCGGATGCGGCGGCGACAGGGACACCGGGAAAAGAAATGAAATGGGCCGTGTAGCGGGCCGGAACAGCCACAAAGTATTTATTACCTCCGACAATCCCCGTTCGGAAGATCCCGCCGCCATTGCGGATGAAATTGAAAGGGGCGTCATCGCTTCCGGGCAAAAAGATTATGTGGTCGAACTGGAAAGGGAGACGGCCATCAAAATGGCCGTTGATGCGGCTCT
>CAYPQJ010000205.1:0-7283 GCA_964412835.1 uncultured Desulfobacteraceae bacterium
AAAGCTATGCATTTATCAGTTCCTGTCCCACCGGCATCCGGCACAAAGCATGTTTCTGGGGAACATGACACAACCCTTGTCCCCGGGCGGAGAGTAGTGATTAGGGGCCTCGGAAACAAGCCGTGCGCGCCTACGAACACCTTCCTCAATTTTGGATTCAGACACGTCGCTGTAGCATAATCGCATGTGTTCTTTTCCGCCTTAAACTATCATGCCACATCCATTTATCCGGAATATTTTCATTTGGGTCCTGGCCACACAGCTTCATGCCATTGCCACGGGGAACATGCTTCCCTGTTACAAGGTCACCGGGGACCATGAGGGCCGTATCCAGGGTCGATTCGAGCATATAGCCCATCTGCCCCTGGGTCTGTGCCACCAGAATCTCCAGGGGAAGCTTGGGAACAGTGTGGCAACACTCTTGCTGGAGCAGCAGGTTGCCCACCTGGGGTGCATTTCCGTGGGTGATAATGATCCGGTAGTCCCGCGAAAGTCGGGCAATTTGTGCCATGGGGATTTTCAGGTTCTCCAATTGCTCCTCTATGGCTCCCTCCTGGCCTTTTCGGATCAGTGCATTACCCCCGAGGGCCACCAGAAGCATCTCTTTTTTGGATACCTGTTTCATATGGCACCGGAGTCCTGCAAGCGTCGGAGAAGGGCCTCTTCCAGGATAGGGGGGTCGCAATCCCTGTATTCGTAGCGGACCCGAAGGGTGGGTTTATGGATGGACAGGACCCGAGTGAGTTGAATGGGCGTGGCAAAGAGGACCATGTCACAATCCACGTTGTTGATACTCATCTCCAGGTCCTTGATCTGCACTTTTCCATACCCCATAGCGGGAACCACCTTCTTGATATGGGGATATCGGGCATAGGTTTCTTTGATGGTTCCCACCGCATGGGGCCGTGGGTCAACGATTTCGGCCGCCCCATAGGTTTCGGCCGCTACGACGCCGGCCCCATAGGCCATTTCCCCGTGGGTCAGGGTGGGTCCATCTTCCACCACCAGGACCCGTTTCCCTGATATGCGGTCGGGATGGGTGACCGTGACG
The DNA here is from genome assembly GCA_964412835.1 of uncultured Desulfobacteraceae bacterium. Taxonomy (GTDB): domain Bacteria; phylum Desulfobacterota; class DSM-4660; order Desulfatiglandales; family Desulfatiglandaceae; genus NaphS2. The sequence continues at coordinate 1,052 of CAYPQJ010000205.1, forward strand.
GGTGACTCCGCCATGACAATCCGGGCCTGGGGCGCATATTCTAAAATGTTCTTCCGCACCTGTTCAATCCCGGCCGGGGGACCGGTATCCACCTTGTTGATGATGGCGATATGGGCCATCAACATATTGGTTTCACCCGGATAATAAAGGCGTTCATGGCCCGCCCGGTGAGGGTCGAACAGGACCATGTGCACCGTGGGGAAATAAAACGGAGTATCATTGTTCCCGCCGTCCCAGACGATGATGTCGGCCTCTTCCTCGGCAGCTTCCAGAATCTTCCCATAGTCCACACCGGCGTAGACCACGATCCCCTGATCCACAAGCGGTTCGTACTCTTCCCTCTCCTCCAATGTGCACTGGTGTGTCGCAAAATCGTTGTACGATACAAACCGTTGCATCACCTGCTTCCGTAGGTCTCCATAGGGCATGGGATGCCGGACCACCACCACCTTTTTGTTCAGTTTTCGAAGGATGGTGCAGACCTTGCGGGTGGTCTGGGATTTTCCGCACCCGGTCCTGACGGCACAGACCGACACCACCGGCTTTCGGGACCTGAGCATGGTGTAGGTGGCCCCCATGAGAATAAAATCGGCGCCGTGGGCCATGGCTTGAGATGCTTTGTGCATGACCTCCACATGGGGAACATCACTGTAGGAAAAGGCCACCAGGTCCACATGGTGTTCCCCGATGAGATGGATCAACCGGCTTTCGGAATAGATGGGAATCCCTTTTGGGTATGCATCCCCTGAAAGTTCCGGCGGATACCGCCGACTTTCAATGTCGGGGATCTGAGCTGCGGTAAATGCCACCACCCGGTAGCGGGGGTTTTCTTTGAAATAGACATTAAAGTTGTGAAAATCCCGACCGGCAGCCCCCATGATAATGACGTTCTCGACCATTTGCTCCACCTCGTCTCCCGAGATTCTTTACTATTTGACCACCTCTGTTATAATAAAAAATAATACGGAAATGATAAAGTTAAAATAAGGAGCTCGCGCAAACGTTCCACGAAACCCCTCGTGATGTCTGAATGGTTGGAGGAAAAACATGGCGTGGTCATACAACCTGGATCAAACGACACAAGACGCGCTGAATCTGGCGGAGACCTGGCAGAACCGGGCCAATGAGCTGCTGACCCGGGAAGAGAAGGCCCTTCAAAAGCAGATGGACCTTTTTCTAAACAATTCCCGGGACAAGGTGCTCATGGCCGCGCTGATCGACCAGAGTTTCCGTTCCGAAGACCCCGATCGGGTGGCGGATCAGATCAACTTTCTGATGCAGAAATACGGGGTGCCTGACTTCTTTTCCGCAGGCGACAAACTGCTGATGCGGATCTTTTTGGGGATCGGACGTCATTTCCCCCATGTATCCGTCCCCCGGATCATCGGCAAGGTGCGCGACGATTCGAGCCGATCGGTTATCCCCGGCGAGAAAAAGTTGCTGGAAGACCACCTGAAGGCCCGGTGCAGGGATGGTGTGATCATGAATCTCAACCACCTGGGCGAGGCGGTCTTGGGCGAGGAGGAGGCCCTCACCCGTCTTCGAACCTATGTGAATGATCTCAAAAGCCGTCACATCCAATACATTTCGGTCAAGATCTCGACCCTCTACTCCCAGATATCCTCCCTGGCCTTCATAAACACGGTCGATATCCTGGTGGAACGGCTTTGTCGGCTTCTGAGGGCCGCCAGGGACCATCACTTCATCCGGGCCGACGGGACCCATGTTCCCAAGTTCGTCAACCTGGACATGGAGGCGTACCGGGACCTGGAAATCACGGTGGCCGCCTTTACCCGGGCCCTGGATCAGCCGGAGTTCGCAAATGTCTCGGCCGGGTTGGCCCTGCAGGCGTATCTGCCCGATTCATACGGGATTCAGCAGGGGCTGACCGGGTGGGCCAGGGACAGGGTGGCCCGGGGAGGGGCCCCCATCAAGATCCGCATCGTAAAGGGGGCCAATCTTGAGATGGAAAAGGTGGAATCAGCCCTTCAAAACTGGCCCCTGGCCCCTTACGACAATAAGCGGGATGTGGATGCCGGTTTCAAACGGATGATCCGATACGGGCTCCAGCCGGATAACATCCGGGCCGTCAACATCGGTGTGGGCTCCCACAACCTCTTCGATCTGGCCTATTCCTTTGTGCTGGCCAGGAACCACCGTGTTCTGGAACATTTCTCCGTGGAGATGCTTGAAGGGATGGCCGACCACGTCCGCCGGGCCATCCAGGAGACCTCCAGGGGTCTGGTTCTGTACGCGCCGGTGGCCACCCGGGAGCATTTTGTGAGCGCCATCGCCTATCTTATCCGGCGTCTGGACGAGAATACGGGTGAAGAGAACTTCCTCCGCCATGCCTGTCATCTGGAACCAATGGGCCCTGCATGGAAATACCTGAGGCGTCAGTTCCTCCACTCCCTGGAGCATGAAGACTCTGCCGCGGGCAGGCCATTCCGAAACCAGGACCGGAACAGCGAAGACTTCCGGGATTCCGACCGCCTCTCTTTTGATGGCCGGTTTAGAAACGAACCCGACACCGACTGGTCCCTGGCCCCCAACCGGGCCTGGGCCGAATCGATCCGCGGGAAATGGAAGAAGACGCCGGGTGATGCGCCCCTTGAAATCCCCCTCGTCTTTTCCGGCCACGAGGTTTTTTCAGGCCGGCAGACCCGGACTGTAACCGATCCCTCCCAGAGGGATCCGGAGAAGGGTACGTATCAACTGGTGGCCCTCTGGGCCCAGGCGGACGAGAAGGACCTGAGATCGGCCGTGGCGGCGGCGAAGGCTGATCCCGACGGCTGGCGGCGCCTGACCTCTGACCGGCGCCGCCAAGTCCTGAAAAGAGCGGCCATGGAAATCCGCCGGGCCAGGGGCGACCTGGTCGGGGCGGCGGCTGCTGAAGGGGGCAAGGTCTTTTACGAATCGGACCCGGAGGTCTCGGAGGCCGCGGATTTTGTGGAATATTACGCCCTCTCGGCGTGCGATCTCAAAGCACTGAACGGTCTGACGTTCCGGGGCCGTGGCGTGGGCCTGGTACTGAGCCCTTGGAATTTTCCCATTGCCATCCCCTGCTGTGGCATTGCCGCGTCCCTGGCTGCCGGGAATACGGTGTTGTTGAAACCCGCATCGTCGGCCGTGCTGACCGCCTGGGTTCTCTGTCAGTGCTTCTGGCGCGCAGGCATCGGCAAACATACCCTCCAGTTTGTTCCCTGTCCGGGGGCAGAGTGCGGTGACACTTTAACGACCCACCCGGACGTGGATTTTGTGATCCTGACCGGCGGCACCGAAACCGGATTGAAGATCCGTAAGGCCCGGCCCCATGGTCTTTTAGCCGCGGAGACCGGCGGTAAGAACGCCACCATTGTCACCTCCATGTCCGACCGGGACCAGTCTATCAAAAATGCGGTCTATTCCGCTTTCGGGCACTCGGGACAGAAGTGTTCGGCCACCAGCCTCCTGATCCTGGAAAAAGAGATTTATGGGGACAGGAATTTTTTGCGCCAACTTGTGGATGCGGCCAGGAGTTTTGCCGTGGGCTCACCGTGGGACTTCCGTCACAAGACCGGCCCGCTGATCCGGCCGCCTTCCGGGGATCTCAAGTGGGCCCTCACAGAGCTGGACGAGGGGGAGACATGGCTCCTGAAGCCGGAGATGAAAGATGGGAACCCTTATCTCTGGACCCCCGGCATCAAATATGGGGTTCGTCCCGGGTCACGTTCCCACATGACCGAGTTCTTCGGCCCTGTGTTGAGTGTTCTTCAGGCGGAAGATCTGGATGAGGCGATCCACATGGTGAACCAAACGGGCTACGGCCTGACCTCGTCTTTAGAGAGTCTCGACGGTCGGGAACAGGACCACTGGCAGAAGCGGGTGATGGCCGGAAACCTCTATGTCAACCGCGGCTCCACCGGCGCCATGGTGCTGCGCCAGCCCTTTGGCGGTATGGGCAAATCGGCCCTGGGCGCGGGGATCAAGGTGGGCGGGCCCAATTATTTGCTCCAGTTCATGGTGTTTGATGAGACGGATTTTCCCCGGACCGGCCCCGTAAACCGGGAGAGCTCCCTTCTCTCGGTCATTCAGGAATGGGAAATTAAACTTGTCTGGGGCAGGCTGAAAGCGTGGCGAACCGACCTGGAAAAGACCGTTTTCGGGGTACGGAGTTGTCTCTACTGGATGGAAGAGGAGTTCTCAAAGGAAAAGGATTACTTCAAACTGAGAGGGCAGGACAATATTTTCCGGTACCTCCCCTATGACCAGGTCATTGTCCGTGTACATGAGCAGGATAGCCTTTTCGAGGTCCTGACCCGCGTGGCTGCGGCCCGGATCGCCGGGTGCAAAACCGTCTTGAGCATACGGCCCGGGACCCGTTCCCACGTCGCCCGATTTTTGAACACCACCGACGGTGTCCGGTTCCTGGACGGCCTGGTTCCACAGGAACAGACGGACGAGGAACTCATAAGGACTGTTTCGCGGATACCGCTCATCCGCTATGCCGCGGCCGACCGCGTGCCCATGAAGATCTATGAGGCCGCGGCCGAAAAAGGATGTCATATCTCGCGCGACCCGGTGCTCATGGAAGGGAGGATAGAGATGATCCGGTACTTCCACGAACAGAGCCTCTGCAACACCTATCACCGCTACGGCAACTTAGGCGAAAGGACCCTTCCCGGGACAGAAACGGATATAGTTGAAATTCGAACTTAATCAATATCCAGAAGATTAAACCTGTTTAATACTGCCGATCGTATATCGGGTACCTTTACCCCGGCCTTGCCTGACCAAACGCCTTCCGTTAACAAGCTCACGCAGTTTGACCTTTATTGTGTTCCTGTTCGCTTTGGTAATAGATTCAATCTCTGATATGGATAGTTCTCCATGATCCTTTACCAGTTCGAGAATTTGCCTTGATAACTTTGGCAGTTTTATAATGACCTTTTCCCTTTCTATCTTACGGGCCAACATCTCCTTTTGAGTGTCAAGGGCATTTAAGAAGAATAAAATCCAGGGGCCATATTCAGGACGGCCGGATTCAAATGTGCTCTGGGTCTTTCTCAAAGCCAGATAATAGTTGTCCTTATTTCTTTCAATAACACTTTCCAGTGAACTGTAAGGAACATATTGATATCCCTTCTTAAGAAGCAACAAGGTTGTCAGTATCCTCGACAGCCTTCCATTGCCGTCCTGGAAAGGATGTATCGCCAAAAAATGGACCGTAAATATTGATAGGGCCAAGAGGGGATGGAGTTCCTTTTCATTTAACTGCATGTTGCTCCATCCGATTAATCCTCTCATATCTTCCGGCGTATTGAAGGGGGATGAAGTTTCAAAAATAACCCCAAGGCTTTTACCGTCATGGTCAAAAGCTTCCACGTGATTTGGCATCTTTTTATACTCACCCCGGTGACGGATGTCCTTTGCACTGTATTGAAGAAGCATCTTATGCAACTGCTTGATATGATTTTCCGTAAAGGGTATTTCTTCAAAAGATTCAAACACCGTGCTCATCACATCCGAATACCCTGCAACTTCCTGTTCATCCCTGGATTCAAAGGATTTTTTATCGAGTCCGGATAATAATCGTTCTATTCCCTGATCTGTAAGTTTTACGCCCTCTATCCGGGTTGATGAACCGATGGATTCTATGGTTGCAACACGTTTCAGTGCATCGAGACGCTCCGGCGCCAGGTTCCCAATGGCTTGCCATTCCCCTTTAAACTCATCAATCCCCGCGATCAGGTTCAACGTCCTTTTGGTTATCTTTATAGAAGGATTTAACATTGCGTGTCCCCTTTATATCTCCAAAAACATACCCATATTTACCCATAAACTTTTAAAAGTCAAGACCCCCCACAAAAATACCCGAAAATACCCATAAAAATTCCCCCCATATCCCCTATTACGAGGGTTGCGCTTTTCTCTAGAAAGCTCTAATCTCCAAGAGGCACCACAAATATATCGTGGAGAATTCCGGAATTCCGGGGGACGCAATTACTGACAACAGGTGCTACCCACGACATTTTTTCAATAGTATTTCAGTGTGATCTATGAGATCAGGTGGAAGATGGTATTGAATAAGGGCGTATCTGAAGCGCTGAAATTGCCCATGGATCGGGTTGATCTCTGGTGGGAAGATATTGACAGTCAAATTGAGAGGATACCTGAGTTTTGGGATGCTTTGTCGGAGGATGAACGAAAACGGGCCGAGAGATTTCGGTTTGACCGCCACCGGGAGCGATTC
>CAYPQJ010000206.1:0-7277 GCA_964412835.1 uncultured Desulfobacteraceae bacterium
ATTGATTAAAGTCGTTTGCCCAAACAGCTTGGAAGGGTTGCCCGAAAACTTCTGAAAACCCTAAAGACATACCGCCGGCACCGGAAAACATGTCTATTAGGCGATAACGTCTTGGGTTTTGTAGCAACTCTCCTGAGCAGCGAGAAACATAAGTCGCCTCGTCTTCTTTTATAATGAACGATTTGTCTATTTTTATAGTATCTTCAATATGGTACATAATCTGTGTGCCTTATTGGTAGAATCTTTTCATAGCGATTTGTGATTCTACCATCTTGGGCGAAATTTTCAACTCAGTAATTATTTTTAATGGACGTTCTAGCAAGTTATTATACAGTTTTCCGGATAAGTCCTGTCCGTAAGCTTTCTCTGACAAAAAGTGGCTCAAAAAGTACGGATTTCTAACTGGATAACATGAAAAAAGAGGGGGATATCCGAAAAACCGGATAAATTCAATTTGGAAAATCACCCTCACAATTCCTTCTGCAAATGCTCTTTTTCCCCCGTGGATTACCGCATGAATGGGTCCGTTTTTGGGTCAAGCCTGGATGCACAATTTCAAATCTCAGTTTCCGCCCAACAAAAAACCCCGTTCTGCTTTGAGAAGCGGGGTCTTTAGATGCCGTGGCTCATATTCTTTCCTTTTTTGGACTGAAGGTGAAAAGGAACAGTTCTGATGGGAATAGTGATGAAATCAGCCTAAAATCATTTCATCATTTCCTCTACGTCTTTGAAAATTTCAAGTCAAGGAAAACTTTTGGAATGAGGGGAAGGGAAGATCTATAATTCCGGAATCATGAGATTGCTTTTCTTGACACACAAGGCTGAATCACCTAGGATTTTTCCTAAAAGATAAATACCTTCAAGATGTCCACTGCTGTTGATTCTCTCCAGGTCCTATTTGATTCGGCGGAAGGAACGCAAGTCTTAGGTGAAATTAATTTGTTTCGATCTAATCTGTTGTTTATGGTAAAAACATAACCCTGTCAGGGAGGTATCCATGAATTATAAACAGCTGTTAAAACCGGAGAGCATGGCGGTGATCGGGGTTTCTCTCCATAACAATCGACATCCTGCCAATATCGTGTACCGGAAAAACCGGCTGCGGTATCCCGTAAAGGTATTTGCCGTAAATCCAAGGGGGGGGGATATTCAAGGGGAGCGCCTCTATGAAAGACCGGAGGATATCCCGGAGAAAGTGGATCTGGCCGTCATTGCCGTTCGAGCAGACCTGGTGCCCGACACCATGGCCCAATGTATTTCAGCCGGTATGGGAGGCGCCGTGATCATCTCAGGGGGATTTGCGGAAGTGGGGCAAAGGGAGCTACAGGATCGTCTCGTGAAAATGGCCCGGGAGGCGGACTTTCCCTTTGTGGGACCGAACTGCCTGGGCATTTTTTCTCCGGGACGTGTGGATACCTTTTTTCTGCCGCCTGAGCGGACCGTTCGGCCGGAGTCGGGTAATGTGGCGCTGGTCAGCCAGAGCGGTGGTGTGCTGGTGGACCAAATGGTTAATTTCGCGGGCGAAGGGGTGGGGCTGTCATTGGGAATTAGTATCGGCAACAAGGCCCTGGTGGATGAGGTGGCGCTGCTTGAATATCTGAGTGTTGACCCCAATACGGATGCCATTGCCTTCTATCTGGAAGGTTTCAGTAAAAATGGGGGTCGAAAATTTGTGGAGGCCGCCTGTCATTGTCAAAAACCCATTGTGGTGCTGAAATCCGGAAAAAGTCCGGAAGGCGGACGTGCCGTTTCGAGCCATACGGCGTCCCTTGCCGGTGATTACAAGGTGTTCTCCCAGGTGATGGCGCAATTCGGGGTCATTGAGGCGCGTACCCAGTTTGAGCTGGTTTCCTTTTGCGAAGCGCTCAGTTGTTATCAGGATACCATCAATGGCAACATCGGTATCATTACCGGCAGTGGAGGTCATGGTGCGCTGACCGTTGATTTTTGTTCTTCCCACGGGTTGAAGACTCCTTTGCTGTCGCAGGAATTGCAGTCAGCGCTTAAAGCCAGACTTTCTCCAAATGTTCAATCCATTGCGGCAACGGGCAATCCGGTGGATCTCACCGGAAGTGCTGTCGATGATGATTTTATTGCGGCGGCCGATTGTCTCAGCAAAAGCCCGGAGGTGGATTGTCTGGTGCTACTGGTCTTGCCCTATTCTCCCGGTACCACTTCGGACCTTGGTGCCAGATTGAGTGAAGTCTACCAAAGGGAAGGCAAGCCCATGGTGGCGTATGTCCCGAACCTGGAAAGATACCGTATGCTCATCGAAGGATTTGAGTTGAACCACATCCCGGTCTCTCCTGCCATCGAGGGTGCGGTTCTGATGGCCGGTGCCATGAGGAGGCAATCATGCTGAACACGGAGATTCTTGAGATACTGTCAAAATCCAAATCCTGGGGTTGGGTCCTGGAACCTGATGCCAAGCGGATATTATCGCTCGTGGAGATAAGCGTACCCCCTTTTATATGGGCCCGGAAACTTGAAGAAGCCCTTCAGTTTGCGGAAGAAAACGGATATCCGGTGGTGGCCAAAGTGGTGTCCCCCACGGTGGTTCACAAGACAGAGGTAAAAGGTGTTGCTTTGGGCATAGACAACAAAATAGCCCTGGCGGAAGCGTTTCATCGGTTCAGTTCATTTGACGGTGCCAAAGGGGCTCTGGTTGAGAAACCCATCAAAGGGCTTGAGATGATTATCGGTGCCAAGATCGATTTTCAGTTTGGTCCGGTGATCCTCATGGGGATGGGAGGCACCGGGGTGGAAATATACCAGGATGCCTCGCTGAGGATGGCCCCCATTACGCCCGAAGATGCGGTATCAATGCTCGAAGGCCTTAAAGCGCATCGACTTCTGGACGGTTACAGGGGGGCGGAGCCCATCAACCGGGAGGCGCTGACCCGTATGCTCATGGCATTTTCCGATTTGATTATGGCTCTTGACGAAAAGGTCTCGTCCATTGATCTGAATCCGGTTTTCTGCTCGGCACAAACCTGTGTGGTGGGTGATGCGCGAATCATGCTGCCGACATAGAAAAAATCAGTCCTTATATCAAGGAAAGATTAAGGTTGGATAGGGGCGTGTCTGAAAAGAAATGAAGGAAAATGCCCAATTCAGACTTCCATCTCAATGACCTCCTCAACCGCCTTCAACAAAACCGTTCTATCAAAGGGTTTGCTCAAGGTGCGTAAAGCCCCGACCCCTTTGGCCATTTTGAGGTAGGAATCCGGGCCGATTCGGCCGCCGCCTGAAACAGCGATAATTTTGACACCCGGGAATTTCCGGCGAAGATCACGGATGGTTTCGATGCCTTCTTTCTCCGGCATGATGAGGTCCGTGATGACCAGGTCGGTGGGGGTTTCTGTGAATTGTTTGAGCCCTTCGTTCCCGTTTTGGGCTTCCAGTACCCGGTATCCCTCGTGCTCCAGGATTGCCCGGAGTAACTCGCGAATGGGTTCATCATCGTCAATGACCAGTATGCTTTTTTGAGCAGGTGTTTGTTTTTTATGATCAGGCATCTACTTTTCCTTCACTATCTCAAAAAAACATTACTGTCTGAAAAAATCACTGATGTCAATCAAAAACCGATCATGGGTAAGAATCATGAATCGGTTTTTGGGGAGGCCGGCTCGGTGAAACGCGTTTTCCTATGGAGACCCTTCCACCATGGGAACGAAACGGACCGGCAGGACCGAACGGGAAACAAGGCGATCTCCTTTTTTTACGGCCCACACCAGGTGTTGGATTCCCCCGGATTCACCGACCGGGATGATGATGCGCCCTCCTTCCTTCAACTGTTGAACCAGGGGTTGTGGGATTTTTTCAGGAGCGCATGTCACGATGATGGCGTCAAAGGGCGCTTTTTCAGCCCAACCCCTGTGACCGTCACCGATCTTGATGTGAACATTTCCGTAACCGAGCCGCACTAGAATTTTTTTTGCCCTTTCTCCAAGAGACCCTATGATTTCAATGGAATATACGTCGCATCCCAGCTCCGCTAAAACAGCCGCCTGATATCCCGATCCCGTACCGATTTCAAGTATCCGATCTTTTGGTTTTACATGCAATGCGGCTGTCATGAAGGCCACAATATAGGGTTGAGAGATGGTCTGACCTTTCCCAATCGGCAGCGGATAGTCCCCATAAGCATTTTTTTGGTAGTTGACCGGGACAAAAAGATGCCTGGGCACAATTTTCATGGCTTTGAGCACGTCTGGATTAGTAACACCGCGTGCTTCGATTTGCCGGGAAACCATCTCCTCCCGCAATGCTGCAAACCCATCTTTTTCATCATCTGCTTGGATTTGATCAGCCGGCGGAATAATTAAAAATAGAAAAAGAAGCGTCAACCCGTGAGCAAAAGTGGTGTGCAGAAAAACTTTACGTTTGGCCATAACAACATCTATTTCATGAAAAACTTAAACATGTCAATGGGAGTTTTTTTGAAAAGTGCCGGGTTCATCCACAAAAGATGTCCAGCCGCCGCCGAGGGCTTTGTAAAGGCGTACCAGGTTGGATGTCACATTCCCTTTGCTTTTTGCCAGTTGCTCTTGAAATGAGAGCAGGGAACGCTGTGCATCCAGAACGTTGGTGAAGTCGGTCAGCCCCGCCTGGTACTGGCTTTCGGAAAGTAAAACAGCCCGCTCCGCCGCACTGGCTGATGCCTTCAGGGCTTTCATGCGACGTTGTTCTTCCGCGTATGCCACCATGGCGTTCTCCACTTCTTCCAGTGCAGTGAGAATGGTTGATTCGTATTGAATCAGGGCCTGTTCCTGAAGCTCTGTCTGAACCTGGATGTTGCTTCTGATGGCGCCGGCATTGAAGACCGGCCATGTGATGCTGGGTCCGATGAGATAGGCCAGTCCGCTGGCGGAAAAGACGTTGCCCAGCGACAGGGTTTCAAGCCCGATGGAACCCAGCAGCGTGAATCTGGGATACAGATCGGCCGTCGCCACCCCCACCTGGGCGGTTTGCGCGGCAAGCAGCCGTTCGGCACGTCGAATATCGGGCCGCCGCCGCAATGCCTCTGCCGGCACACCCACGGCCACCTCCAGCGGGGGAACCGGAATGTGTGCCGGCTGTTTCAGCTCACCGTGCAGCGCTCCGGGCTGCAGACCGAGAAGAATGGAAAGGCGGTTCACGGCCTTGACCAGCCCGGTACGCAGAATAGGAATTTTCGACCGGGTGCTTTCCATGTTGTAACTGGCCTGCTGGACTGACAGTTCGTTGGTGAGGCCGGCCTCAAAGCGCGAAAGCGCCAGCCGGTAGGATCTTTCCTGAGCGTTCAGGTTCTGATTCGCCACCTCGATTCCCAACTGAAACGTGCGGACATCCAGATAATTGAGGGCTACTTCGGAGAGAAGCGATACCATCACGTCGCGCATGGCTTCTTGTTGGGCCTCCAGATTTGCCGTGGCCGCCTCAATGGAACGTCTTGTGCCGCCGAACACATCCACCTCCCAACTGGCATCAAACCCCGCCGAGTAGAGGCTGTAGTCGTCGCCGCCGTATCGCTCCTCGCTTAAACGGTTCTTTGTTGCGGTCGCTGAAACATCCACCACGGGAAAAAGCCTGGCCTCACTGATGCCTCGCCTGGCTCTCGCTGCACGTACCCGTGAACGGGCGTCTTTCAGATCCAGATTGCCTGAAATCGCTTTTTGAATGAGATCTGTCAGAATCGGATCATCAAGGGTCTTCCACCATGTGGAGAGGGCGGTGTGATTTTTCACCTGTTCCATGAGCCCTCCCCTGAGGGGGGCGTTCCACTGTTTCGGAGCTTCCGTTTCCGGTGGGATATAATTCGGTCCCACGGGTGCGCAGGCGGTGATCAATGCCAAAAAAAGCACTGTTATGAAGGATTTTGGACCTGAGATGGCAATCATTTCTTCGCTTCCTGTAGGCCTTTCCGCCAGGCTTTCAGCTTCTCTCTGCCGGTCTGAAAGGTGGCATAGAGGGCCGGAATCAGGAAGATCCCCACCAGGGTGGCCGCCAGCATGCCGGCAAATACGGTGGTGCCGATGGCCCGACGGCTGTTGGCGCCGGCACCGGTGGCAATCACCATTGGGAACACCCCCAGGATTAATGAAAAAGCGGTCATCAGTACAGCCCGAAAGCGCATGCGGGCCCCGGATATGGCGGCGTCAAATATGCTCAGGCCTTGCTCTCGCCGGGTTTTGGAGAATTCCACAATGAGGATGGCGTTTTTGCTGGCAAGGGCCACCAGGAGAACCATGCCGATCTGCGCGTAGATACTGAGGGCCAGATCGGCCATCCAGAGCCCCCCCAGGGCTCCCAGGGACGCCACCGAGATGGAGATAAGCACTGACAAAGGGATGGTCCAGCTCTCATACTGCGCCACCAGAAACAGATACCCGAACAACAGGGCCAGTGCCAGGAGCATGGGGGCCTGCCCCCCGCTTTTCTGTTCCTGGTAGGAAAGGGCCGACCATTCATACCCGAAGTCCTCCGGAAGGGTCTTGGCCGCCACTTTCGCCATGGCTGCCATGGCCTCACCGGAGCTGTAGCCGGGACTCCCCTCACCATTGACCTGAGCGCTGGCGAACTGGTTGTAACGGGTCACCAGCTGTGGTGCCAAAATGGTGGACAGGGTTGCAAGGCTACTCAAGGGGACCATATGGCCGAGGTTGCTGCGCACATAGATGCGACCCACGTCTTCAAGTGTGTCGCGAAATGCCGCATCGGCCTGGACTTTAACCTGAAAGACCCGGCTGTAGAGATTCAGGTCATTCACGTAGCGGGACCCCAGTTGAGCCTGCAATGTTGAAAAAACCCGGCTTACCGGAACGTTTAGGAGCTCCGCCTTGGTCCGGTCCAGGTTCAGGAAGACCTGCGGGACACCCGCTGAATAGGTGCTGAAGACCCCGCGCAGGGCCGGGTTTTGATTGGCGGCCACCGCCATGGCGCGGGTCACGGCGGAGAGTTCCTGCGGGCTCTGGTCCCCAAGGGCCTGCAACTGAAAGTTGAAACCACTGGTGTTTCCCAACCCCTGAATGGCCGGTCGGCCAAAGGCGAAAATGTTGGCAGAAGGGATGGCCGCCAATTGAGGACGAACCCGGGCCAGAATACCGTCCAGGTGGAGTTCGGGGGTTTTGCGTTCGCTCCAAGGGTTAAGAATGGCGAAGGCCAGCCCCACGTTTTCACTGCTGCCGCTCAAAAGGCTGAAGCCGCTTACGGCGATCACATGACTGACGCCGGGCGTTTCTTTGAGGAGCGTGGAAACCTGCTGCATGACCTGGTTGGTACGGGCCAGGGATGAG
>CAYPQJ010000207.1:0-7236 GCA_964412835.1 uncultured Desulfobacteraceae bacterium
TATTACTTTCAAAGGGTTAGGGCAACTCGCAACATAATGCACGTAGTCCTTTCCCGAAACGGGATAAGCGGAAAATGGGTTGACCCCTATATGTTATGGTTGGAAAGATTTTCCGAAGTGACTTCAGAGGCCTGACCAGTTAAGTTGTATATGTAGGTCATAACTGTACCAAGGGACCGGCGCTATCCTTGGTGGAAGAATTCGGCCTGGGAAAAGACATGCAAATCATCAAGGGCCACGAAAGATGTACGCTGCCCCCGGGTATCGGTGCGAGGTTCGCGGCTGAGATCATCATCGAGAGCATGGCGAAAAAACAATGAAGATCTTAGAAGCCGGGTTGCCTTTGTTCATCGGTCAATAATCATAGTTCCAATTGAATCCCAGCCCCGCTCCTGACCTGGTGCCGGCTTTGCTCTCAACCGTGAAATTGGGGGTAATGTTGACCTCCACAATCACATCCTGCTTTGCGTCCGTTATGCCCTGTTCAATGCCTACATAGACACGATCGGTGACATATTTTCCCATGGTGACGCTCGGCCCGGTGCTGTTATCGCTGCCATCGCTGTTGTTTTTCCCATCCCCGTCACCGCCACTGAAATCCAGGCGGTCCAGGCCCAGGAAACTTCGTGTTTTGCCGATCACATCCGGCCCGTAACCCCCGGCCAGCTCGTTCACTGAGTAGGCCAGTTGAAGGGCCTGAAACGTATTCAGTTTGGCCACCGACTGTCCAAAGAGAATTTGCGCCATAATTTCATCCTGGGGCAGGGACGGCTGGGAGGACAGCTTCAGTTTGAAAGCATCGGCAGGTCCGGAGACATCCACCTGAGCTGTAATCTCTCCGGCATTCACTTGAGTGTTAATGTTCAGAAAAGGCACGGGGGGCGTAGCGCCGTCAAAGGCAATTTGTCCGCTGGTGACTTTAAAGGTTCGGGAAAGGCAAAGAAAGGTCCCCCTGACCACGTTTAAAGTCCCTCGAACCGCCGGGTTGTCGGCAGGCCCCTGTACCTTCAGCCGACCCTTGAATTCCACATCCAGCCCGCGACCTCGAACAAAGAATTTACCGGGGATATTGACCCCTAGATCCATTTGAATCACTGCTCCGCCCTTTTTGGATTCCGATTTTTCCGATACCGCAGAGGTGGGATCATTAATGGTTGTAACGGGAATGACTGTCACGTCCGGCGGAAAACGTTTGGGGATGGCAATCTCCGTGCGGTCCAGATTGATTTCCCCTGTCAGATCCATCCGGTCCTTGTTCCCTTTGACATCCAGGTTTCCGCCGGCGGTAACGGTAAGGGTTTCCTTTCGAAGCAGAGTGGCCTGTTTCATGGTCAATGCGATTTCCGTCCGGAAGGGGGAATCCACATCGGCCCGGCCATTGAGGGAGATAGAGCCTGTGCCGCCATCGGTGGCGGTCAATCGGGTCAGTTTCAGAACTCTTCCATCGGCATCCAAACGGCCCTCTATGCCATCTAAGAGCACCCCCTGTTCCACATTTTCAAAACGTCCGTCACGGATGGTCACGCCACCGTTCAGATCCCATTTTTCAAGCGAACCGCCGATCCCCATATCCACGTCTACTTTGCCCCGAATAATCTGATCGCTCATTGCCGGCAGGGCCTGCAGGACCGCCAGATTAAAATTTCCCTGGAGCTTTCCTTCCAGTTTGCCGCTTTTGTCCATATGGAAAGCGAAAGGCTTAAGCGAAATGTGTGCCGGAATACTGCCGCCGGCCTTAAACGGGGTCTTACCCAGACCTGAGAGCTCCAGATCCGCCAGAAGGCGGTCCCCATCCCGCCGGGAATGGAGTTTTGCATTCAACAAAATGGGTTGGGTTCCATCCCGACCCGTGATTTTGTATTCTTTTATATGCACGGCCACATTCACTCCGGGATCCCCAAGGGGGCCTGAAAGTTCAAGACTGACCTCTGCTCTGCCGTCCAAATCCTGCCCCACAAAGGGTTCCAGAAGGGACAGGGGCAGATCGGTAATGCGAACCTTGGCTTCCACGTTATCCTTATCCAATTTGGCCATGGCCTGAAGCAGTCCTTTGTCCATTTTCAATTGAAGGTCGTCCAGCGCAATCCGCCCGTCATCCCTGTAGGTCAGGGTGGCAGGTTTTTGCAGGTTGACTTTCAGGCCTTCATAGCCTGCTTTCAACGTGTTCAGCCGAAGCTGCCACAGGTCCGTTCGCACCACCCGTATTTTTGTGGTCAGAAACAGCGGCGACCCGGATTTTGTTTGGGTCTCTGTCTGGGTGATGCCTTTGGTTTCAAGGGTGATGTCGGCGCCTGACAGAGCGCCCGTTGCCCCCAATTTCAGGGTTTCAATGCGTGAGCTCCCGAAAGGCATATTCGTTGCTTTCAAGCTCGCATGCCCCCGCATTGTTTTTATATCATCCACCAGGGCAGTCACGTTCAAAGTGGATGCTTCGTAATCCTGGTATTTCAGGTCTTTGAAATCCGCATCCAGGGCAACAGACAAGCCGCCCTTTGCGGTGTCGGATTTGACGGCTTCAATTTGAAAGGTTCCTGTGCCATGTGCCGCCACGCCGGTCAGGGCCTGGACAATTTCGAGGGAAGTGATCCGGCCTTTAAACTTCCCGGAAAAGTCCTCTGTGCCGGGGGTCAGATGAATGGATGCCGCCAGATCAATACCCGGCACTTGAACCCGCGCATCTCCAACGGTCAGGGTTTTTCCGCTCCACGTAAAATCGCTCTTCAGTTGCAGGGGCTGATCCTTGGAGAAGGCGTTTATTTGGATATCGCCAGAGGGTTTCTGCGGCAACCCTTCAGCTTTCAGATGTGCTTTCATCTCTTTGATTTCAAGGTCTTTAAGCCGAAGGCTCCGGGAATTAAGCGCCACATGGGCCGCAAAATCATCAAATTTACCTGAAATTTTACCCTGGCTTTGCACGTCTCCCACGGGCAAGTTTTCCAGCTTTGAAATACCGCTGTCCGAATGATCCAGGCTCATCCGGTAGGCCACTTCAAATATGCTTTCTTTCAGATTCACCCAGCCATCGGCCGTTAATCTGGTTTGAGACCCTTTCAGCTCAACCGTTTTCAAGGTAAGCTTGTCTCCTTTCATTTCAGCATGCGCCTCAAGGGTCACTTTCGGCCCTGCCAGGGCAGTGGCCTCCGGGGGAAGTCTGCTGAGCTGTGAAACGGCCATTTCCAGACGGGCTGTCAGGTCCGCAGGACCGGCGCTTTTTATCTGGGCGTTGATCGAAAGACGACCATCCAGGGGCGGTGCGTCCGGTGGCATCAGCGAGGCAATATGATCCGCCTGAACCCTCAGATCGCCGGAAAAGCGTCCTTCGGCAAGGCTAATGAGCGCTTCTTTTATGTTCACGGCTGCCCCCGGCAATGTCACGTTCAGGGCGTTCACCTGCCACGTTGAAAAATCGGGGCTTTGACCCTCAATTTCCACCTTGAGCGGCCCTTGCAGCTTCGGCGCCTGTTGGACCCACAACTTTTGGGCGCTAAGGGCCACCGAAGCACTTTTTAAGCCCTTAAATCCCTTTTCAAAAAGTGCCCGAATGTTCAGTGTTGTTTCATTTACGGTTGCGGCTTGTGCTTTAAATCCGGCCAAAGACGTGGATATGTTGACCTCGGGCGCCATGAAAGGTCCGATAGCGGAGATGCTCACCGGCCCCGGACCATCGAGGGAAATCCCGGTTCCCGCCAGAAACGGGGTCAGTTTGGCCCCTTCAATTAGGGCCCGTATGTCCATTTTTTCTTTTTCCAGATCGGCAGACCCTTCCAGGGAAATGATTATATTGCCGTTTTTGATCCTGAGTTGCTTGAGCAGGACTTCTTTTTCGGGCGAAAGTGCCCCATGGCAGGTCAAATCCACGGTTTCAGATGCCATGACCTTCGCCACCTGGGGCGGTATAATTCGGCTGTCAGCCTTTATTTGTCCACTCAATTGTAGGGTGACAGTCTCTTCATGGCTCACGTCATATTGGAGCGTCGCATTACCATAACCGCCCATATTCAGATTCAGATCACCCCTGATATGGGAAACAGGCCCCTGTGCAGTTGCCGTCAATTGAACGTCCTCAAGATCCTTGAGACCCAACAACCCTGCCACCAGCCCCCCCTTGGATTCATGGTAGGTCACATCAGCCGTCAGATGTTCGTTCTTCAGAACGTAAGCGGCTTTCAACTTAAACGCATCATCGTCACTATTCAAATCCTTCAGGGATGCTTCCGCCTGAATACGGTCTTTGGCGGTTTTTAACCGGGAGTTCAGGCTGAAAGCCATGGGTTTTCCCGCAAGCGCTTCGCCCAGTTCAATTCGCTGAAGCCGGATTTCCTGAACCAATATGTGGGGCAGCGAGAAAGCGCCACTCTTTGTGGGTGTTTCTTCTTTTTTCGGAGCAGGTTCGCGGGATTCGGGCAAACGGGAAATGGTCAGATGTTCCATTCGAAGCCATTTGACATGCACCAAACCCGAGATCAGGTCCCAAGGCTTCATGGAAAAATCGAACTTTTCCATTTTGAGCCATGGACCTTTCGCATCAGAGATGGTCGCCTGTTTCAGGGTAATTGAAAAGGGCAGCAGTCCATCGAGTCCTTGGATCGCCACCTGATAGTCACCTGTCTTTGCAGTGACACGGGTCACAAATCCAGCCAGCTGCTTTTTGGCCCAGGGCGTCTGAAGGCCCGCCCACAGGAGTATGACCAGCAGCAGGAAACCGGCCATGGATAGAAAAATCCATTTCAGCAGCCTCCACCACAGTGGACGACGGACGACGGCTTTCCGCGCTTTGTTCCCGTTCTTCTGTTCTCTTTCATCCGTCATCCGACATCCTCAACCGCTTCAATATTCCGCAATCCACACGCTGCATTCCGCAATCAAAAAGACTGCCCTATACTCACATAAATCTGGTAATCACTGTCAACGCCCTCCCGTTTTTTGAGAGGAACGGCCACATCCAACCGAACGGGCCCAATGGCAGTGTAATACCGAAGGCCCAGGCCCGCCCCATAAAGCAATTCCTGCTCACTGAAATCAGGAACCGTGTCCAGATAGGCGGTTCCAGCGTCCACAAAGGGGACCAGCCCGATGGACTCGGTGATCTTGAACCTCAATTCCAGGGATCCGGTGAGCATGGAGAGACCACCGAGAGGGGTATTTCCCTGCAACGGCCCGGCCATTTGATAACCGTAGCCTCGAACAGAACCGCCGCCCCCCGGATAGAACCGCAGATCGGCCGGCATTTTATTGTGACTGATCCCGAAAATCTGGCCGAAGGCGACTTGAAGCGCCACCACTATCCAGTCACCACGATTGAAATTATAATAGGTACTTCCGCCTAATACATAGCGAAAAAAGCGAATGTCGCTCTGGGAGATATCCTGATAGGGGGCCGTGGCCAGGGAAAGATGATACCCTTGAATCGGATTCAGGATATTTTTGCGTGTATCCAGATCAGCGGTCAGCGGTACATAAACGAGTTGGTATGTATTCCGTTCATTGGTGGCGTTGTCCTTGACCCGTGCGAGGTGAAATCCCAGGCCCCCGCCAGCACGGAAGGTTTTGGTGAACTGCTGCTGCAGAATAGCCGTTGCATCACCGGAAACGGCATCATAGGCGTCGGTGGTTTCATCGTTGAACGTAATCTGGGAAATGAACATGTTGTCCCGGTTTAGAAACATGGGTTTATCAAAACGAAGAGCCACAGTCCTTATTCTTTTGTTCAATATGGTGCTGGCCGTCAGTTTTTCGGCCATGCCGAAAAGGTTTCTGTGGGTCCAGCTGCCGTTGAATCCGGGACCATAATCCGTAGTATATTCCAGGCCCATACGTACCGTGCGAGAGGCGCGTTCTTTCACCTCAACGGTCATGGGCAGGCGGCCTTCGGCATCCGCCTTTTCCGGATTCTTAAATTCAACAACGCCAAAGAGATTGGTATCAAAAAGCGTTTGACGTGCCGCTTTGATCAGACGGATATCGTAGGGCTCCCCTTCTTTCCAGGGGATCAGTTCATATACATATTGATCCTTGAGACGCTCAAGACCTGTCACCCGGGTGGTTCCAAAGCGGGCGTAGGCCCCCGGCGAAACCTGAAATGAGACCTCCACATGATTTGTTTTGAAGTCAGCAATCACATCTCGGTGACTGATCTTCGGGAAAGGGTATCCGTTTTCCTTGTACCGGGTAAGAATCGCTTCTCCGGCCTTGACCACCAATTTCGCGCTGTAGGGCGCGCCTTCAACCAATTCTACCGCTGCGGGCGTGGGCGGGGAAAGAATCCCCGGAGACGTGTCGGGAGCCAGATCGATGTTGAGGTTGGAGAAGGTAAACCGGGTGCCCAGATCCACTTCAAAGTGCACGGTTGAAGGATTCATCGGCGGGGGAATGGCCGATGAATAGGTTTCCGGGTTGTCGGCCCTGGCTCTGAATTGATGATCTGCTTCGGCATCACTGGCGCTTTTCGGGGGAAGTATCTCAAATGTAACGGTGCCCCGAAAATAGCCAAATGATCGCAGAACTTTTTGCATTTCCGGAAGGTCACCCTCACAGCGCCGCCTCAGGAGCGCCAGGCTTTTGGGTGGATCACTTTTATTTTGGACGGCAAGGGAAACTTTCCCAAGGAGCTTATGAACCGGGCTTGTCTCCAGGTTCTTGCCTGTTATCTCAACCTCATAGGGTACGCCATCCATATTTGTGGCTGCGGTTTCGGCGAAAAGGGAAAACCCTGGCAGCAGAATCAGGCACAAAATTCCGAGAAGTGGTGCAGCAAAAGAATTTACATGGCGTACGGGCATTCAACTTCCATTCCAACGGAGATGGTTTCCTGAACGAGCGATGTGAAACAACAAAATGTATACATCAAATAGTGTCAAGTCCAGCCGTCTTTTTCAATCTATATGCGGAAATTCCGAACCGTCAGGAGGGTTTTTCACGAAAAGCCTGTTTCTAATGGGACTTTTGAAAGAAACGAATGCATCTGGTAACGCAAAAAAAATAGGGAATTGTTTTTGGGGAGAGGAAATTGCCGTTTTTTGCACTAAAATTCTGCAAATTAACTACCATATTTTGACAGGATGAAAACCTGGCATAACTGCCATATTGGTCAGCTTTTCAATACCAAAAAAATTTGTGGTATCAATATGTTCTCTCAATTCAAGACCATGTTGACATAAGAGCTCAATACCTGGTCCGCTGTATGATTCAAATCACTCTACACATTATGACAAAAAGGCACTACATCTTGTGGTCGCT
>CAYPQJ010000208.1:0-7113 GCA_964412835.1 uncultured Desulfobacteraceae bacterium
GTAATATAGAATTTTTCTGACACCGGTTTCAGTGGTTACTCCTTTTTGGTTTCTTCTTTTTGAACAAAGACTCTTTCGGCCTGGAAGACTCTTTGAGTGCATCGGCTTGAACTTCAATTTCGCCGCCTGAAGCCAGTGAAACCGTCACAATCTCCTTAAAGACATTCTGGCGGATGACTTTCCCGTCACCTTCTTTTGTTGTAACTTTTTTCCCGATCCGGGGGAGTTTCTTTTTAGCCTTTTCATAGAACTTGTCCTCATAGGTCAGGCAGCACATGAGCCTGCCGCACATTCCGGATATTTTGCTGGGATTGAGAGAAATATTCTGCTTCTTGGCCATTTTAATGGTAACCGGCGCAAAGGTGTTCAAAAAAGTGGAACAGCACAGGGGACGTCCACAGGCCCCCAGCCCCCCCACCATTTTCGCCTGGTGGCGCACGCCGATCTGTCGCATTTCGATCCGTGTTCTGAATTTCCCCACCAGGTCTTTGACCAGTTGCCTGAAATCAACCCTTCCGTCCGCTGTAAAATAAACGACGGTCTTGCTGCCGTCGAAACGTCTCTCCACCGAAACGATGCTCATGGGAACGGATCTGTCTTTCACCTTCTTGTAACAGAAATCGTATACGTCTTGTTCAAGCTGGCAATCCTTTTCATAACGGTCTATTTCTTCAAGGGTCGCCACCCGAAATACCTTTTTAAGCTTGCGATCCGAGCTCACTTTGGCGCCATTTTGTGGCTCCGTACAAACACAGCCAACGGCAGGGCCTTCCTCGGTGACAACCAAGACCTTATCCCCTTTGCTGAGAACAAAGAGTCCGCAGTCAAAATCGTAGACTTTTCCCGAATTCCTGAACTGAATGCCAATAAACTTGCTCATGGTATTTTCAGTTGATCCTCATATAAATTAATCTGGTAACGGTTCAAAGTTATTGATCTGCTCGCCCCATCTTCTGTAAGTTAAGCAGGGCGTTTTCCATGACCAGCGTCGGATTTCGCATGCGGTGAAGATCCCTGACTGCCCGATCCACCATTTGGAAACTCTCAATGAGGTTTTGAATTGACAACCCCGAAGCCGTTTCTTTCAACTGCCCGAGGAAATCCTCATTGATCAAAAGACCCTTTGGCGCTCCGGTCCGGACCAGTAAAAGATCCCGATAACAGGTTGCCCAGACGGAAAGCATGTCAAACAACCCCACCTTTTTGTTTCCCGGCCGGTCCAGACCCGCCCGGTTTTCTTTGGCACTTTCAACCGCCATATTCATGGCCTCGGCGCCGGAGCAACCATACAATTCAAAAAGCGTCTTAAGCCATGTTTGGCGCCGCTCCAGATAATTGCTCGCTCCCATTTTGAGGGCACGCCCCAAACTGCCGTCAGCGGCCCTGGCAAGGATCGACACCGAAGGCCCATCCAGATTCGTCTCTTTATTGAGCTGCTCCGTAATTTCCCCGGCTTTAAGCGGCATAAATGAAACACGCTGGCAACGGGATACGATCGTCGGCAGTAGATCACGCGGTTCCGTTGCGTTGAGCACAAAGATATTACCCGCCGGAGGTTCTTCAAGGGTTTTCAAAAAGGAATTGGCGGCCTCGCCGGTCATGGCCTCAGCCCGGTGAATCACACATACCCGATAGCCGCCGGAGAAAGGCGCATACCCCAGACTGCGATTCAACTCCCGGATCTGTTCAATTTTAATATGCTGGCCGTCAGGTTCCATGGAAATGAAGTCCGGAAAATTTCCGTTCAACATCTTCCGGCAGGAAGAACAGACGCCACAACCGTCAAGCCCCGAAGGCGCATGGCAATTCAACCTCTTGGTGAATGCTTTGGCGGCGCTGGTCTTTCCAATACCCGAAATGCCCGTAAAAAGATAGGCATGGGGAACCCTTTTCCGGCGCATCACATTTTCAAGAAAACGCTTGGCTTTTTCCTGGCCGATGATTCGAGAAAAAAACACGGGTCTCTACTCTGAACTGCTCAAAGGGATGTGAGCCTTAAGGTGGGAAAAGATAGCCTCCTCCAGGCGGTTTTCCGTTTGTGCGGCATCCACCACAACAAATCGTTCGGGGTTTTTCTTTGCCAGATCCATATACCCGTGCCGAACTGCTTCGTGAAACACCGTTTTTTCCTGCTCAAACCGGTCCTGCCCCGTCACGTCACTCAGGGCGTTTCGTTTCAATGCTCTCTTTATTCCGACACTTACCGGACAATCGAGCAAAAAAGTCACATCCGGCGTAATGCCAAAGGAGGCAATTTCATTCAGTTGGGTCGTCATATGGAGGTCCTGTCCGCGGGCATACCCCTGGTATGCGGTGGTCGCATCAAAAAAGCGGTCGCACAAGACCCATTTCTTCTCCGCCAGGGCCGGTTTGACAACGCCTGCCATGTGCAGGGCCCTGTCCGCCTCGTAAAGGAACAGCTCAGCCAGGGGAGGCAGGTCCCGGTTCCCGGAAGACAACAGGATCTGCCGGATATCATGCCCGATGGGTGTACCACCCGGCTCCCGCGTCAGGATTAATGAAACCCCTGCCCGTTCCAGCCGATTGGCAATCCGTTTGGCCTGGGTGGATTTTCCACACCCCTCTATGCCTTCAAAAGTGATAAACATTATAGCTCTTAGCTGTTAGCTTAATGGCTAATGGCTCAATTTTACATGGTCTTGCACACCTGTTCAATGGCAGCCGCCATGGCTTCATCCTCTTTTCGGATGTCTTCCAGGGTCTTGGCCCAGATTTGCTGCGGTTTTTTTTCAAGACCGTACTTCCATTTCAGGAACTGCTCGCCCGTTGTGGGATAAAGGGCATAAATCAGGAGATCAAAATCGTCCTTGGCCAAATCCCCGATTTTTTCCCGCGCCGCTGCAAGCTCCGGTTCCAGAGAGTCGGCCGCGCGGCCGGTGATCGGCGTCCCCCCTCGCTTGTACCCTTTCAGCACCTTCTTCTGCACCTCGGGATCCACCGGTATGGGCGTTTTCCCGTAAAGCCCAAAAGCCAGATCCTTGACCTCGTTGGTCACCATCTTGTATCGGCCGAACAGCACATTGAGCACGGACTGAACACCTACGATCTGGCTGGTGGGCGTCACCAGAGGGGGCATGCCCAGTTCCTTGCGGGTGATGGCCACATCCTTGTACACTTCGGCCAGTCTGTCCAGGGCTTTGGCTTCTTTCAGCTGACCGAGCAGGTTGGAGATCATGCCGCCGGGGACCTGGTGGGCCAGCACACCCGTATCGATGATCGACATGGTATTCTTGGCCAGGTAATCCCGGTATTTGGGGGCAATACTTTCCATGTAAGCGCCTAATTCCAGCAAGAGGCTCAGGTCAAAACCCGTATCGCGGCTTGTGCCGTAAAGGGTGGCCACAATGGGTTCAATGGCCGGTTGTGACGTCCGCAGAGCAAAGGGCGCCAGACAGGTATCCACGATATCCACTCCCGCCTTGATGGCTTCCAGATAAACCATTGAAGCCATGCCACTGGTGTAATGGGTATGCAGATGTATGGGAATGGAGATGCTTTTTTTCAGTTCGGTGATGAGTTTGGCGATATCAAAAGGCGACATAATGCCCGCCATATCCTTCAGACAAAGGGTGTCCGCCCCCATCTCCTCAATTTCCCGGGCCTTATTGAGATAATAGTCCAGATTAAAAACCTCTCCTCCCATACGCCGTTCGGTCAACGTATAGCAGATGGTGCCTTGAAAATGTTTCCCGTTGGCCTTGATTCGCTCCACAACCGTCTGGAAGTTGCGAAAATCGTTTAAGGCATCAAAAACCCTGAACACATCCATACCGGCTTCGCAGGTTTTATCCACGAAAAGTCTGGCCACATCGTCGGCATAGTTGCGATAGCCCACAAGGTTCTGGCCCCTGAGCAACATGGAAAAAGGGGTTTTCCTGATGTATTTTTTCAAGGTCCGGATGCGGTCAAAGGGATCTTCACCCAGGAACCGATGCATGGTATCGAATGTGGCGCCGCCCCACACCTCCATGGCCCAGAAACCCACACTGTCCATTTTTTCAGCTATGGGCAGCATGTCCTCGGTTCTCATCCGGGTCGCCAGCAAAGACTGGTGTCCATCCCGAAACGTATTGTCTTGAATTTTGATCGGGTTCTTCGGGCCCTCTTCCAGAAAAGTATCCATCAAAACCTCCCATCATTTTCTAAAATTTAAGCCCAATGAAAGGGCTCTTGTTGATTGCCCCCCCATTGGGCCAACATGTTGGAAGATAACGCAAACGGGGATTAGAGGTCAAGAAAATTCATTGTCTTGCCACAGAACGTGCAAATCAGGCGTATCAGCGAAAAGTTTTCAGATAAAGCGTGGCCATCCGGTCCGCTACCCGATCCCAACTCTGTTTCAAGGCCCGCTCCCGGGCGCATTCTCCCATCTTCAGCCGGTTCTTTGCGTTTGAAAGAAAGTCAATTTTCCCGGATAATTCCAGAGCACTCGGGGGATCACCCAAAACGAACCCCTCGACGCCGTCATTAACCAGGTCCCCGGCTCCCACGGTTCGGCTGATGATCACCGGCAGTCCGGCGGCCATGGCTTCCAGGACCGCCATACCGAAGGTATCGTAAACCGACGGCATGGCAAAAACATCACTTGCAACATAGTATTTTTCAACCTCTCGGGTCACGCCCGCAAAAATGACGCGGTCTGCCACACCGTATTCCCGGGCCATGGCCATGTAGGTCGCTTCTTTTCCTTTGCCCACCACCAGAAGCTTCACTTCCGATCGGCGACCATCCCCCTGCGACACGCGGGAAATAGCCTCGATGAGCAACCCCAGGCGTTTGATCTCAAAATTCATCCCCACAAACAGGATAACCAGGTCATTTTTATTGATACCGTGGCGTGTTCGGATCTCCTGTCTGCAACTCGGGTTATCCATTTCGGAAAACCGTTCCAGGGATACGCCCGGGTGTATCACCTGAATCTGTTTTCCCGAAACCGGGTAGGTCTTCTGCAGTTCATCCCTGACCAGGGTCGAAACCGGCAGCACCGTGGGAGCAGGCGATCCGGTTAACCCCTTCTTTTCCACCCAGATCATGCCACGGTCAAACAAGCTCAGCCGCTTGTTTCTCATGCGCCTGATCCAGGTTTCGTGGGGGATGCCGTGCAGGGTGAAGAGATCCATCCCGAAAATCCGGTCATGGCTGTGAACCAGATCGTATGAGCCCTTTTGAATCTCATGGTTTACAAACCAGGCAAAACCGATCTGTTTCAGAAAACGCGGAAAAACGATGATGGGGACCCGGTGAAACATGACGGGGGCTTTGCCCCGGCGGTAGCGGTTGGCAAACACGTGAATCTCAAATTCATCCCGCATGGCCAGCCGTTCCGTAAGGGCGTACGCAAACCCTTCCGCACCGCCCACCAAACCATATTTTGGGATAACCACCGCAACTTTTATCATTGTGAACCCAAACGATCAAAAACCTTTCTTTCACACCTCAAAAAATGAATTGGAGATTCTTAAGATCTATACATTATCAACAGTAGCATGTAAAGTGTGGGAGATTACCCCTTTGCTTATACCTTTGGCCCGTTTTAACATTGTAAAAACATGAAATCTGAACGGTACCTGAAACATATTGAACGACTGATTCGACAGAGGCCTTCGTCCGGCCCTTCACTGCGTTCTTATGGTGAACTGGCGCGCCTCATGATCCAGGCCGAACCGGCCCATGAACAGAAAACAGCGAAAAACAAACATTTACAGATCAATGGAAAAGACGGTGTTCCCCCGTTTTCCCGAAAAGACCTACCTTTGGATTTTGTGGCAGCTTCCTTGCTTTTGAACCGATTCTTCAGCTACTTGAGTGAGATGGAACGTAAAGATAGATCAGGATTGAGCAAAGTGCTGAAACAGTCGGAAAAGGATCTCAGGTGGAATGACAGACTTTTTGCGGCAATCCTCAAACAGGATGAGACCGGGTTGGACGCTATGGCGCAAGGGGTGGACCTGGACCCTCTCACGCTCCTGTTCCTTGGAAAGACAGCGTTGAGGCCTTCATTGGAAGCCTTTCGCCGTTTGATGGAAGAAGTTATGGATCAAAAACCGTGGGACCACGGCTATTGCCCCCTGTGCGGTTCCCAGCCGGATATGGCCTGTTTTACAAAGGCGGGCAAACGACGGCTTCATTGCGAATTGTGCGGAACAGAATGGTCCTTTGCGCGAATCGGATGCCCCTTCTGCGAAAACCGCGACCCGGAATCTTTGGGGTTTTTTGAAGCCGAAGGGGAAGAGGGTTTACGGGTTTACGTATGCAATTCGTGTCACAGATATCTCAAAACCATCGACAGTCGGGCATTCGAGGAGGTGGCACCGTTGGAACTGGAGAGCCTTGCCACACTCCATTTGGATTTGGTTGCTGAACAAAATGGGTACAGATAAATGTTGTTTAAAGGGTGCAGGGGACAGTTGTCAGGGGGCAGGATCCGATTCAAAACCGATTTTTCTGCCCCCTGACAACTTTAAAAAGGAGGGACTATGAACGTCAATCGTCGTGACTTCATTAAAATCACCGGGACTTCCGCCGCAGGCGCTGCCATTCTGGGCCTGGGCCTGAATTTGAAACCCATCAAGAGCCATGCCCAATCCCTGAAAATCAACCATTGCAAAGAAACCACCAGCATCTGCTGTTATTGCGCCGTGGGTTGCGGGGTCATCTGCAGCACCGGCCGGGTCGGCGCGGGGAAAATCATCAACATCGAAGGAGACCCGGACCATCCGGTCAATGAAGGGGCGCTATGCGCCAAAGGCGCGGGCCTGAGCCAGTTGGCCAACAATGACAGTCGTATCACAGCCCCCATGTACCGTGCACCTTACAGCAACAGGTGGCGAAACGTCTCCTGGGAATGGGCCCTTTCGAACATCGCGGAAAGGGTCAAAAAAAGTCGGGATGCCGGTTTTGAACACAGGAACGGCAAAGGCCAGGTGGTCAACCGCACCATGGGCATCGCCAGTGTGGGAAGCGCAGCCCTGGACAATGAGGAATGCTGGTTGATCCAGGCCCTCATGCGATCCCTGGGCCTGGTCTATATTGAACATCAGGCCCGTATCTGACACAGCGCCACTGTTGCGGCTCTGGCAGAGTCGTTCGGAC
>CAYPQJ010000209.1:0-7087 GCA_964412835.1 uncultured Desulfobacteraceae bacterium
CTGCATAATCCACCACCCCGTTTTTCACATATTTCTTTAACAACCCGGCATAAAGTCCATGGTCTACTTTTTGAACGGCTAAGGCTGTCGTTGTCAAACCCATGATCATAAAACATAATAGAATACCAACACATATTCCATGGCCGTGATACTTCATGGTGCTCTCCTTTAATGGGGTGACGGAAGTAAAAAAACACCATTAAGTTCCTCAGGATACTTCCTTTATCCACCTATTTACAATCGCCCTGTCTTCCTGGCTCATGGACGTAATCCTTAAATAATGAGTAACCGATTTCTGACCGTCTTCCCCGACAGGCATTACCTTTGCGTAAAGATCTTCAAAGCAGTGGGCTTCCGTGCAAAAATCGAATATCAATTTGATATCGGTCATCGGTTCAAGAGGCGGACTGATGGAAGCGGTAATCAGGTTCTCTTTGAATATGGATGTTTCACCGCGCCGGGTTTCGCCCACAATACTCTTGCCATCCAATTTCCAGTAGTGAAAAGGCAGATGGATTTCCACGCCTTTCTTGCTCTCAGTTCGGCGATTCAACGCTACATTGTAGGGATCGCCGATGGCTGTGATCGCGTAGTAAACGAGAGGACTTTTCAAGCCCTTCATCATGACCGAACGGGGAGGCTCGGTGGTAACAAAATCGCTCACCAGGCGATAGGTTTCTTCCCCGATGAGGACGTCTCCTCCCACCGTATTCGACTCGATCCGAGCCGCCCTGTTGACAACCGTGCCCACAATACCGTATTTTGTCCTCGCTCTTGAGCCGATGTTTCCCACAATGACCGATCCGGTGTTGACGGCGATCCCCATTTCAAGAACCGGATAGCCTTCAGCCATCATTTCATCATTGAGTTGCTGCAGCGCGTTCTGCATGCTCAGGGCACAAGCGAGGGCCCGCACCGCGTCATCCGACCGTTTTTCAGGCACGCCGAAGACGGCAAGAATGCCATCTCCGATAAACTCATCGATCGTCCCGTCATAGCCGAGAATAATTTCCGTCATGCGCCCCAGGTATTGATTGAGCAACCGAACCACCTCTTCAGCATCCCTTTCCTCCATCATACTGGTGAAGCCCCGAAGATCGGACATGAGAACCGTAACGGTTTCGTGACGACCTCCGATTTTCCGCCCTGCGGGCTTCTCGATGATTTCATCAACCACTTTCCTGGATAAGTAGCGGCCAAAGGTATCCCGAATGAAATCGGCCAAATGAAGCCGCTCTTCCGACACTTTCAAAATGGTGTCGAGCATTTGCCTGCGAGTGGATACAATCCCCTTGATCTCCCTTGGCGTTTCCTCAGGCAAGTCGATATCTTCAACCTTGGAATCGTTTTCCCGGAACTGTTCGTTGGCTGCTGCAATGGCTTCCAGCGGAGCGATGATTTTTTTTCTGAGAAAGCGCTGAAGGGTCACCATCATGAAAAGGATGATAATACCGACCAGTCCCAAGATCCGAAGGGCATACCAGAGAAGATGGGAAACACCTGCATCTCCGGATACAGCCTCATAGAGAAGTGTCCCGGTGAGCAGTATGGCTTCAATGATCAATATGCGCCAGAAAACACCCATCGGCAGGGTTTTTCGAACGCCCCTGTCTTTGCGGCTGATGGAATGGGTCATTTCTCTGGATATTTCAGAAATCTTCATTGGAGGCAGTCCTCAATCGGGATAAAAACATACCATGAGGGCAGCAAAAAATCCACGAACAACTTTTTTCCTGATGCCTTATCTACCCCCGAACAGGGCCATCCACTTCAGTTTTCATCAAGAGGCCGGGGGACATAAAATTACTGACAACGGGTGTCGGCCATTACATTACCTTTGTTTATACACCTCATTAGTGTTGTAATGAAAATATGTCCCTTTACATCATAAAATCAATGATGTATTTTTCCGTGGAAGGTTCTTTATCCACCAACGTTTTACACAAAGGAGAGAACCGATGAAAATTACTAACATTGAACTTTATCACGTTTCCATCCCCCTCAAAGAGACATTCTGGCCCACCTGGATCCCGGGGTACCCTCAGACACACAACTGTTTTACCCTGATTAAAATCGTTACCAACGAGGGCATTGAAGGGTATTCTGCCGGCTCGGCCATGGGCAAGGAAAGGGCCGGGCTGGGTGACCTATTGGGAGGCTACCTCATGGGAGCCGACCCCACTGATATCGATCGTGTTCAGAATCTTCTGAAACAGGCCGGTTTTCTGGGATGGCGCAACTTCTGGATCGAACCGGCCTGCTGGGATATCCTCGGTAAAGCCGAAGGCAAACCGGTTTATGAGCTGCTTGGCGGAAAAGCACGACCTGTGCCGCTCTACCTTTCGACCGGTGAAATGCACCCGCCGGAGCAGCGCGTAGAAGAGCTTCTGGCCATGCGCCAGCGTGGTTTTAAGACCGCCAAACTGCGCGTGAAAAACGCCGAACTCAAAGAAGATATCCGCCACATTGAAACCATTCGAAAGGGGGTGGGTGACAACCTCGTCCTGGGCGTAGATGCAAACCAGGGGTGGCTGGTTTCCATCGTCGATCGGGTACCTGCCTGGGATCTTGAGCGTGCCACCACCTTTGCCGCCGCGTGCTTCGACAACCAGATCGACTGGCTGGAGGAACCGCTCGATTCAAGGAATTACGACGGCAATGCCGCTCTAAAGAAAATATCAAAGGTAAAAATCGCAGGTGCCGAACTCAACTACGGCTGGGATGAGCTCAAAATCATGTTTGAAAAAGATTGTTTTGATGTCTACCAGCCGGATGCAACCTTTGCCGGAGGAATTGCACAGGTCCATCAGGTCATGGAGGAATGCCGCCGAAAAGAGCGGCTTTTTACGCCCCATACCTGGACCAACGGTATCGGATTTCACATCAACTGGAACATGGTACTGGCCGATCCCCAAAATCAGCTACCCCTGGAATATCCCCTGGAAGAGCCTTCCTGGATTCCGGAATTCAGAGAGGGAATTATCGATCCGATTATCCCGGATAATGACGGGATGCTTCATCCGTTTACAAGACCCGGGCTCGGTTTCGAAATTAGAAAGGATCGGCTGCGCAAATACGGAAAACGGTTCTTTAAGCTCAATGAAACCCGCCTGAAACTAAAAGTCATTCGAGAAAAGGGCCTCAAGGCAGCCTTGGACCTTAAGAAGCGAAAAGAAAGTCAGGGGGGGAATGAAGGGTGACGATAATGCTGCAAAAATACAATTTTCAACCGATTCGGTGGGTTGTTGTTTCTTTAATGATTATTGGAATGTCACTGCCTGCAACAGGTTTCGCCAATGATGGTTCCGACGAGGCACTTTACCGCAAACTTTCCGGGATTGCCGGTGGCGAGGGCGACAGTTCCCTGTTTGGCAAACTGAACAACAATTCGAGAAACATGGACTGGGACCAGGCCCATGAAACTGAATTCGTGGGAAACCTGAGGATTGTAAAAAGCGCCGATGAAAAGATCGCCGGGAGTGACGACCGTATCTACCTTCTGCGAAAATTGAGCGGGGAACTCTATATCCTGTCCTTGCCAGCAGATCCTTCAGCACGGGTGGAAGGGGCCGATTCGCCGTATGCCGGCTTGGACGGAATTTCGGGCAACAAAATGGTTTTCAAGGTTAAAACCATGCACACCATGTTCGACGGTGAAGCCTATAAATTCGCCAAACTCATTTCCGGCCCCGAGCAAAAAAACCTCGACCGAATATTCAAGATTTGTATCATTTTAATGCTGTTCTTTGTCATGGTCGGAATGGGCATGACCCTTACCTTCAAAGAGTTCTCCCTGGTTTTCATAAAACCACGCGGAATCATCCTCGGGGAGATACTGCAGTTCGGCTTTATGCCTTTCCTGGCCATGTGCCTGGGGCATCTACTCGGTTTTTACGAGCAGTACCCGTTTATTTTCGTTGGAATGATCCTGATTACAGCGATTCCCGGCGGCGTCACTTCGAACCTGATGACCTACTATGCCAAAGGTGACCTGGCCCTTTCCATCTCGCTAACCTCTTTTTCTACGGTCATGTCCATTGTCTTTACGCCGCTCTTGCTGGCCCTGTACTGCGCCAACATGCCTGAGATTGCCATTCCGGTAAAGGTCGTTGTTCAGACCATTTTAATACTCGTGATTATTCCCCTGATTGTCGGCATGACGATCCGTGGCAAATGGCAGTCCTTGGCGGAAAAAGCCACCCCGTTTTTTTCAGCGCTTGGGATTATCGCCCTGTTGGTTCTGATCATCGTCGGTGTTTTGAGTAACCTGCATGCCTTTGCCGACACCGCCCGCTATGGATTTAAATTTTATACAACCATTTTCTCCCTGACCATGCTGGGCCTGCTTTTCGGCATTCTCTTTCCCAAATTGTTTCGGATTGAGAATTACCAAATCCGGGCTATCTCCCTCGAAACCGGTCTGCGCAACAGCGCGCTGGCCATGACCATTGCCCTGCTACTCCAGGATGCCATGGGGGATTTCTATAGTTCCATGTTTGTAACGTCCGGACTATTCGGTTTAATCATGTACCTGGCCGGAGTGATAGGGATCTTTCTTTACAAACCACTGTTACCCATTACACCTCCGGCACTTCCCTCAGAGCGCCGACCAAATCCATCCGGCTCAACGGGTTCGTGAAAAAAGCATCGTCGACTGTTTCTGCCACTTTTTCCTCCGCCAGGCTTTCACAGCAAAAGCAACCAGCTGTAGTTACAAAAGATTCCGGATAATGTCGTACTACCCCGCAAAGGGAGCCTTTCTGCTATCAACCGGGAGATCGAGAATTCAGAAGTATTCCGGGAAGCTCGTCGAAAGACCCAATCCCAAAAAAGTAAGAAGTCCCGGAATTCCAAAAATCCCCGGATTTCTACCGAACTCTGAAGGAAAAAGGTTGGAGGGGGTTCCGCCTTCCGAATCATTTGTTCAGTTTTTCCTGAGATCGTTTCGAGGCATAGAAAAACAGGATGGCCAGGACACAAAATAACGTTGCCAGGAGATAGGCATCTCTGTATCCATAAAAGTGGGGTGGGAAAACATTCCTCACATGGTCGAAAGCAAGAGATGGCAGGCCTTTGGTTTGATCAATTCTCTGTGAAAAAACCGTTTCGAACAGGCTCACGCCCAAGACCATACCCATATTGACGGCGGCTTGATATATGCCTGCCGCAACACCGCGTTGTTGGGATGGCGCCAGAGCCATGGCCAGGCGGTTATTGGGAGAAAAGAAGAACCCCATGGACACTCCAGTTAACAGCAGGAAAAGTGCAACCGGCAAAAGGGTTGGGAGCCGCAGGAAATAGGCAAAGGAAACCGAGGCGACCGCCAGTAATGCCATGGCCGTGAGACCCAGTTTGCGCGGGTCCACGGTATCTGAAAGTCGCCCGGCCCGGGGGGACAACATGGCGAAGGTCAAGGCATAGAAAAGCATCATCAGTCCTGCGGCCTGGGGGGAAAGCCCGTGCGTCCTGATCAAATAGAAAGGCATGAGAAAGCTGTTACCGGCCACGAACATGAATCCCATGATTCCGGTGAGGACAGCGTACGTATAACCCCGGTTTTTGAGAAGGTCCGGCGGAAGCAGGGGATTGGGATGGCGTTTCTCTCTGTTGAGCATCGAAAAGAGGAGCACGGCAGCAACTCCAAAAGAGATCAAGACCCTCGGTGAGCCCCAGCCCATTACACCGGCCTGATTGAGTGCGTAAACCAAAGCGAGAAGGCACAGGAAACTCAGAATTGTCCCTAAGAAGTTAAAAGGGGCCCCCTTTTCCCGTTTCGGTCGGTCGTCCGGGATGAATCTTTGAGCTAGAAGCAGGCCCAATAGGCCAATGGGGACGTTGACCAGAAATATCCAGTGCCAGGAGAAAAGACCGCTGATAATCCCGCCAAGGGGAGCACCCGCCGTGATGCCCAAACCGACAAAAGTGCTCCACATGCCGTAACCCCACCCGGTCTCTTCTTTGGGTAACACCCTGGAAATGGAAGAAAAAGCGGAAGTGAACAGCATGGCGCCACCCAGGCCCTGAAGGCCCCGGGCCAGGATGAGCATGGCCAATGTGACGGAGAAACCGCTAAGCAAAGACCCCAGGGTGAATACCCCGTACCCAATGACCAGGATTCTTTTCGTCCCAAAACGGTCTCCCAGCTTTCCAAACAGCAGCATGGAACTGGTGACCATCAGAAGATAGGACAACATGACGCAGGAAACCTGTCCGGTGCCCACGTTGAAATAGCGGGCGATAGCAGGCAAGGAAATGTTGGCGATGTAGATGTCCAGGCGAATTATAAAACCGGCAAGGCAGATCGCCGTGACGGCCTTTACGGGGCGCCCCTTTTCCATCACGTGCACTT
This sequence comes from uncultured Desulfobacteraceae bacterium, assembly GCA_964412835.1. Classification (GTDB taxonomy): domain Bacteria; phylum Desulfobacterota; class DSM-4660; order Desulfatiglandales; family Desulfatiglandaceae; genus NaphS2. The sequence continues at coordinate 6,350 of CAYPQJ010000209.1, forward strand.
TCAGGACCCATGAAGCCAGGATCCATTTGTCGATTCTCGTCCCAAGGCTGCGACCGAATATTCAAAACGGATCATAGCCTCTCACTCAGGTGATGTTCCGCTTAACATAGATTTCCTTAGGGTACTTTCCTTGGCGCGTCAAGGAAAAAGGCCACAACTTACGAATTCCGGGGATATTATCGGCTTGAAAGTCTAAGGAGGGTACGACGAGGAAGGGAAAATGGACCATCGTCCTGCCATGAAAAAGCCTTTTGATTGACCCGCAAGGCCATTTTGCCTAAACTCCTCATAGAAAAAAGCGGCTTCTTCCTTTCAGCATCACGACCAGGGCCGGCATGGTTGCGGATGGAGCAGCCTATCCATGGTCCAGCGCCGCCTACCATCTTTCAGGGAGAGAGGATAAGACAGTAATGGCAGATTATCTCCATGATTCCGTATTCAGCTATAGAGAATTCTTTTATGAGCAAGAGCGATCTGGAAACATGGAGGCAATTCGGAAGGCAGCACAACAGGGTAAGGCGTAGGGGCAGGCGGTATTTCTGGAAAGGTTGGCCAGTAAGCTTGGCCGGGTGGTTGTCCCTCGAAAAAGAGGGAGGCCGAAGAAGGAAGATAAACAGGTGTGACCCCTATTTTCCCCACAGCAAAAAAAAGAAAGGGTTTACGAGAAACTCGTAAACCCTTGATTTTGCTGGTCGGGACGCGGAGATTTGAACTCCGGACCCCCTGAACCCCATTCAG
>CAYPQJ010000210.1:0-7072 GCA_964412835.1 uncultured Desulfobacteraceae bacterium
CTGTGGTACGGCGAAAAAGAGATGATCAAATATGTCAAGGAAATGACCGGCGGCGAGTTCGCCATCAAGTGGTTTCCCGCCGGCGCCCTGATGAAAGCCTTTGAGATTTTTGATGCCTGTGGTAAAGGTGCGGTGGAGATGGCCGGAGATTGGCCCAGCTACTGGGCCAGCAAGGATCCCGCCTTTGACTTCATCGGGAGCTTTCCATTCGGTTTTACCAATCTGGATTATGTTACCTGGATGTATGATTTCGGAGGGTTGGAACTGATGCAGAAACTCTGGGGGAAATATGGCATGACCTATTTCTCCCTGGGCGCCACCCCCATGGAATCGGGTTTTCGGACCAGTGCGAAAACCGGCCCCATCAAAGGCATTGAAGACTATAAAGGCCTGAAACTGAGAACCCCATCGCGTGCCACCATCTGGATTCTGAAACAGATCGGTGCTTCTCCCATCAAAATGCCGGGCGGTGAAATCTATCTGGCGGTTCAGACCGGGAAACTGAACGGCGCCGAGTTCAGCAGTCCCGGTGTGGACTGGACCATGGGTTTTGCGGAAATCACCAAATACTGGAGTGTTCCCTGCTGGTTTCAGCCTTCGAGCCAGGTGGGTACCATGGTTAACTTGAAAGCCTGGAACTCCCTCTCCAAGGAATACCAGGCCATTTTACGGTATGGGTGCATGGCGGCATCTCTCAGATCTGTTGCCTTCTACGAGGGAGATTCTGCCCGGGCCATCCAGAAATTCAAGGACAAGGGAACCGAGATTTATCCCCTGCCCAAGGCGGATATTGAAAAATTGGAAAAACTGGCGGGCCAGTACTGCATCATGAAAGCCAAGGAATCCAAGGCTTATGCCGAAGTTCTGAAATCCCAAATGGATTACCTCAAGCAGTATAAAGAGTGGCGGACCATGACCGGTGATTTCGGTTTTGGCCGAACCCCCGCCTACGTGGATAACGTTCTGGCTGAACTCAAAAAAATAGGATATTAACCTGAGAACGAAAAGGCCTTTGACATTTTGTCAAAGGCCTTTTTCATAGCAAAGACCACTCCTAAGCATCTTCCTATGACGAGAGAGGTTTTCCAATGCAGCTTGCGACTTTCACCAAAGGCCTGGACAATGTGAGCGAATGGTCCGGCAGGATTTTCATGTGGCTGATCATCCCTCTGACCCTTGTTGTGGTTTATGAGGTTGTCTCCACCAAAGCCTTCGATATGCCACACATCTGGGCACCTGAGGTTACGGCGTACCTTTACGGCCCCTATTTCATGCTGGTGGCTGCTTATACCCTGCGTTACAATGCCCACGTCCGCATCGACATCATTTATCAGAAATTTTCCCCGCGAACCCGGGGCATCCTGGATTGTTTCACCTACCTGGTATTCTTTTTCCCTTTCTGTATTATTATTCTTCAGCAGGGTTGTCTTTACACAGCGACCTCCTGGGCCATGCATGAGACCAGCGGATCCGCCGAAATGCCCATTGTGCCTCAGATCAAGATGGTTATTCCCATCACCGCCGCCTTGCTCCTGATTCAGGGAATTTCAAATCTTATCAAGGGCTTCACGCAGGCCATAACCGGGAGGGACATATGAGCGCGGAATTTATCGCCATCGGCATGTTCGTGGGCCTTCTGGTGGGTCTTTTTCTCGGTCATCCCCTGGCCTTCGTTCTGGGCGGGCTGGCCGTCATATTCGGTTACCTGGGATGGGGGCCGAGCTGTTTTTACATGTTCATCAATCAAACCTTCGGCGTCATGGACAATTACATCCTGGTGGCCATCCCGTTGTTCATTTTCATGGCCCAGTTGCTGGACCAATCCGGCGTTGCGGAAAGTCTGTTCAGCACCATGCGGTATCTGTTTGGCCCCATTCGAGGCGGTATCGCAGTGGCCGTGGTGGTGGTATCCACCCTGTTCGGGGCCTGTACGGGCATTATCGGGGCCTCGGTCGTGACCATGGGCCTTCTGGCCATGCCGGTGCTGTTGAAATACGGATATAACAAGAAGCTCAGCTCCGGCTGCATCTGCGCAGGCGGGACTTTGGGCATCCTGATCCCCCCCAGCATCATGCTGGTGGTTATGGCGGATCAGGGAAGCGTATCGGTGGGAAAACTCTTTGCCGGCGCCGTGATTCCCGGGCTGATTCTGGCTACGCTCTATATCCTCTACATCCTGATCCGATGCTATTTCAAACCACAGGACGGCCCGGCTATCTCAAAGGAAGAGCTGGCAGCCGTCAGTAAAACTGAAATTGCCATCATGGTTGCTAAATCCCTGGTGCCTCCTATGATTCTGATCATGGGAGTTCTGGGGTCTATTTTCATGGGTGTGGCCACACCCACGGAAGCGGCAGGCGTGGGTGCAATACTCGCCTTCCTCATGACCGTGGCCTATGGAAAATTCACCTGGAAGGGTCTTATTTCTGCGGTTGTCAATACGGCCCGAACCACCTCCATGGTGGTGCTGATCCTTGCTACGGCCAGTTGCTTTTCCAGCGTGTTCATGGGTTCAGGCGGCGGGGACGTGGTACAGGAATTGATCTTGGGAAGCGGTTTTGGGAAATGGGGGATGTTTATCATCATGATGGTGATCCTCTTTTTTCTGGGGATGTTTATCGATTGGATCGGCATCATTCTCATCTGCTTTCCGCTTTTTCTGCCCATTGCCGCGGATCTGGGTTTTGATAGAATATGGTTCATCGTCATTATGGCGGTGATGCTGCAGGACTCTTTTCTGACGCCCCCATTCGGGTATGCGCTCTTCTATCTCAAGGGGGTGGCGCCCCCTGAAGTAAGTACTACGGATATTTATTGGGGGGCCTTTCCTTTCTGGCGGCTCATGGAACTGGGTCTCATTATCTGTGTGGTTTGGCCTGAAAGCATTACCTGGCTGCCGTCTTTGCTGATCAAGTGACGAATTCAGAGTACGGGAGGTCGTTTAAATGCTGAAACCCGGCAAAACCTACGACGAGATCTATGATTCGTTTGAATGGAAAATCCCGGATCTTTTCAATATGGGTGTGGATGTCTGCGACAAGTGGGCGCACCAGAGATACCGCCTGGCCCTCATCTACCAAGATGAAAAGGGGCAGCTCGAAAAGTATACATTCTGGGATTTGAAAAGGCTCTCAAACGGTTTGGCCAACGGGCTCAAAGCGAATGGCATTGAACCGGGGGATCGGGTGGGGATCTTATTGCCTCAGTCGCCCGAGGCGGGTATTACCCATATCGCCGTTTATAAAATGGGGGCGGTGGTGATGCCCTTGTTTACGCTTTTCGGGCCTGAAGCCCTGGAATACCGGCTCAACAACAGCCAGGCCGCTGCTGTCGTTACGGATGAGGCAAATCTCCACAAAATATTGGAAATCCGGGACAATCTGACCCATCTCAGGACCATTGTTCTCATAAGGGCCAAAGCCCCTGACGGGATCCTCTCATTCGACGATCTGGTGGAAAAGGGATCAACCTCTTTTCAGCCATTGAACACCCGGGCCGATGACCCGGCGTTCATCAGCTATACTTCCGGCACCACCGGCCCCCCCAAGGGTGCCTATCATGCCCACAGGGTACTGCTGGGGCATCTGCCCGGGATTCAGTTTCCCCACAATTTTTTTCCAAAAGAGGATGATCTTTTCTGGACACCCGCGGATTGGGCTTGGATGGGGGGATTCATGGATTGCCTGTTGCCCAGTTGGCATTATGGTACGCCGGTGTTCGCTCATCGGGCCAGGAAGTTTGATGCGGAAGAGGTGTTTTTCCTGCTGGCCAAATACGGCATCAGAAATGCCTTTATGCCGCCGACAGCCCTTAAAATGATGCGGCAGGTGAAGGACCCCGGAAGCCGTCATGACTATGCCATGCGCTCCATCGGAAGCGGCGGAGAATCCCTGGGGGAGGAACTTTTGGCTTGGGGAAAAGAGGTGATGGGGTTGACCATCAATGAATTCTACGGCCAGACCGAGGTCAACCTGGTGGTGGGCAGCTGCTCGGAAGTGATGGAAATAAGACCCGGTTCCATGGGAAAGGCCATTCCCGGCCACATTGTGGAAGTGGTGGATGCTTCAGGCACCCCTATGCCGGCCGGAGAAGTGGGGGAAGTGGGTATTAAAAGTCCGGATCCGGTCATGTGCCTCGGGTACTGGAAAAACCCGGAGGCCACGGAGGCGCAATATGTGGGCGACTGGTGGGTGACAGGGGACCTGGCCAAGAAGGATGAAGACGGGTATTTCTGGTTTGTGGGCCGAAAAGATGATTTGATCACCAGTTCCGGCTACCGAATCGGTCCCGCGGAAATTGAAGACTGCCTCATGGGGCACCCTTCCGTGGGGATGGTGGCCGTGGTGGGTAGTCCGGATCCCGTCCGCCACGAGGTGGTGAAAGCCTTTATTGTTCCCGATTCCCAGGCCGAACCGGGCCCTGAATTGGAAGCGGATATCAAAAATTTCGTGAAAGTACGATTGGCGGCCCACGAGTACCCGAGGGAGATTGAATTTGTCAGTGAACTTCCCATGACCAATACGGGGAAGATCATTCGAAGAGAACTGAAGGCCAGGGAGGTTAAACGGAAAACGGGGCAATCCCGGTGAGAGAAGACCCCGTTTTCTTTAAAAATGTCTTTTAGTGAGTCTGCCTAATCTTCCGGCAGCCGCACCACCAGCACAGGCGTTTTGCTCCGCCTGAGTACGCGCCTTGAGGTGCTTCCCATAACGGCATCGACTAGGGGTTTGTGACCGTGGGCGCCCATTACCACCAGATCATACCCCCCTTTTTCCACCTCATCTAAAATCAACTCAACCGGGTTGCCGGCCTTAACGATCATGTTATCAACGATGAAGGGACAGGTGGGATGTTCGGCACTCATTTCATCGCAGAAGTTCTCAAGTTTTTTTCGGAATTTGTCATGAACTTCCGCTTCATTTTTTTCCATGATTTCATGCCACTTGGTATCGCCGATGACGTTTACCACCAGGCTTTCCCGGTAAGGGGAGAGTTGCTCCAGAGCGTGCAGGAATGTAATGCCGGCCCCGTAGCGATTGGCGATGCTTGCCGCGTAACCGGCTGCGTAACGGGCATTTTCGGAAAGATCCGTGGTATACAGAATTTTCTTGATCTCAGGTATTATCATATCCTCCCCCTTGTACCTTCAGGCCCAACAGAATGCGGTTGGAAAACCAAATGGAATCTGCTAGGCTTCATTGTGTAATGTATATGCCGAAGTATAGTGCTTTGAGAGATTGAAAGGCAAGTAAAATGTTGGAAATCGGTTGTTTTCAATCCACAATCCGCATTCCGAAATCCGCAATCGAAAGGGGGGTGCGAGCATGAATGAAACCGTTGAAATTATCGTGGGTATCGGGGTCCTGGTGGCCGTGTACATCCTGACCCGGCATTTTCACTCCTGGCGGTTTTCAAGAACATATGTTTTGATCATAAACGATCTGAAGAAAAGGGGGGCTGTGAATCCTGCCGCCGCGGTGGAACTTCCCTATGCCAAAAAGAGCATGTTTCGCATTGGAACCCGCGATTACCGGCCCAAAGCACTTGAACATCTGGCCATGAAGCAAATTATCGGTATGACGGAAAGCGGGCGATATTATCTGATTGTAAAGCCCGAGGACCTTCCCGTGGTTTAATGGTAGGGGCAACCCCCCGTGGTTGCCCTGTGTTGGGTGTTTGTATCGCATCATCAGGGCAGGCACAGGAGGGTATGCCATCAGGGCAGGCACAGGGGCCTGCCCCTACAATGCAACGACTATTTCTTCGGGTGCCTAGGATTTTCCACGCCTTCGGTGGGTTTGCCGAAAGACGCCGTATCCAGGCCCGCCAGGGGATGATTTTCCGCATACATGGGTTTGAGCCTTCGTGCCGGGATTTCGGGATAGTATTTGGCAATGGTTTGCTGACTTCTATCCAGCGGTACTTCTTCGATTTCGTAGTCCGTTGTGCCCATGCCGTTTTCAACTCCGCCGTATACCTGGGGTTCAATGTCCTTTCCCTTGATGATATTCAGTTTTTTATCCCCCGGCGCCATTGCGCCAAAATCTTCCGCCTCCGAATTGGCGAGTCCGGGCGCTTCGTTCATCATGTCAATGCAGGCTTTATCTACGGCCACCGGGTCCATGGAAGCCAGAATGCCCAGGCCGTTCACGATGGGCGTATCCGTCCACCCGTAGCAGTCGCAGGCCGGCGTAATATCAATGGCGTAATTCATAAAGAAGGCCATGCCGGGATCTTTGGTCATCATGGCGGCTAGGGCCGAATCGGCGATGCGTCTTCCCAGGGCGGGAAGGAGATCAAATCGTTGAATGGCACCGACACCCGCCATATTGACACACAGATTGGCGCAAGAAAAACAATATACGCACGATTCTTCATCCACCTCGAACCCTTTATCCGTAATCGTGATACAGCCTTCGGGGCAACAGGCTTCACAGGTTTCCCACCACTCGCAGGAACGGCCGGGGCACAGGTCGGTGTTAAAGATCGGCTTATCGCCCGCCAGGGCGCCGTGCAAGTTCATTTTCCCCCGTTTGCTGGCGCCGCCCACCCCGATGTTTTTCATGGCGCCGCCGTAGCCGCCGGCGGGATGCCCCTTGAAATGGGACACGGTGAGAACCGCGTCCGCATCGGCAATGGCCCGGGCCACGAATTGCTTTTTAAGGTAAGTACCGCGACCTTTCAAGTCCACAATCACGTCGTCAGTTCCCAGCCAGCCGTCCGCCATGATAATCGGGCATCCCATGGTTCCATGGTTGAAGCCGTTCATATTGGCGGTTTCCAGGTGATCGATAGCCAGGGTTCGGCTGATCCAGGGATGATAGGGCATGGTGGTGGTATCCGTTACGAAGGGCCGACATCCCTTATCCTTAAGCGCTTCTACCAGGGTCCGGATAATAATGGGTCGAAGGTATCCCACATTATACGCTTCTCCCATGTGGGTTTTTACCGCCACCAGGTCGCCGGGTTTCAGGTTGTCCAGCCACCCGGAATACTCCAGAATCTCTCTTCCCTTGATGGCGATGGATTCCAGAAAACGTTTCGCCCTCGCATCCATGAACCAGATTTTCGC
>CAYPQJ010000211.1:0-7071 GCA_964412835.1 uncultured Desulfobacteraceae bacterium
TGTATATGCAGGGGTTCTTTCAAACTTCTCTCCAGCTTCCAGCGGGGATTGAAGGCGGTTTCCGGATGTTGCCATACGATTTGCACCAGAGGGCGAATTCGCTGAAAACGGCGTCTATAACGCGCTGATACAGGCAATCCCTTAAACCATACTTCCCCCCGATCCGGTTGAACCAATCCGCACAGAATCAGGGCCAGAGTGGTTTTGCCCGCACCGCTTTCGCCCACGATCCCCACGGTTTCCCCTCGCTTCAGTGAAAAGCCGACCCCATTCAGAACGGAGATGCGCTCTTTTCGCCACCAGCCACCAAACTGCTTATGAAGGTTTGTGGTCTTAAGCACCATACAGCCAGCACCTCACAGAACGTTCGCCCATATCCTTCATGGGTGGCATGCGCCGGCATTTTAAAAAGACCTTGCTGCAACGGGCTTGAAATGCGCACCCCGCCGGATCTATAGATCGCGCATGATAGAGGCCTGGAACCTCAAGCCCATGACTGGGCTGGGCTTTGAGAAGAGCTTCAGCGTAGGGATGGAGCGGTTTTTCAAAAAAATCTGTCACCGACGCCGTTTCAACCAGACGGGAATTTAGCATTACGGAGATCCTATCGGCAACCCCCCGTGCGAACGCCAGATCATGCGTCACCAGAACAAACGTCTTTCGCTTAAGTCCTTTTAAGATATGCAGCATCTCATCTCTGTTTTCCGGATCAAGCCCCTTGGTGGGCTCATCTAAAAGAATCAAAGATGCCCCTGTGACCAACCCCATGGCCACCAGAACCCGCTGGATCATGCCCCCACTGTACTGATGGGGATACTCCCGATTGCGCGTTGCCGCATGGGGAATCCCCATCCGCTGCAGAATTTTGACAGCGCTTTCCATGGCGGCTCTCCTGGATAGTCCTTGATGAACCCGTACCGCTTCCGCCACCTGGGCGCCCACTCGCATCAAAGGATTTAAAGCCTGGCCGACCCCCTGGGGGACATAGGCCAGATGTCGTCCTCGAAGCCCCTGAAACCCCTTTTCTGAAAGCGTACAAAGGTCTTGCCCCTTAAACCGAATCTCTCCGGTCACAACGGCATTCTTGGGCAGAAGGCCCATGAGAGACAGAAGCAGCACGCTTTTGCCACTCCCCGTTTCGCCCACAACGGCCAGATGATGACCCTCATTCACGGTCAAACCCACCTGCTCGATGGCAGGGATAACAGTTCCATCAGAACCTGAGAAAATTACAGACAGATCTTTTACTTGAAATGACGCGCTTTCCTGCTTTAGCGGGTTTAAAGAGTCATGTCCCCGAGCGCCGATCATAACGGAGTTTTCATCCTCCGGTTCAATCCACCGTTGTCCCATGAGGATCAGGCACAGCACTGTCACGGAAATACAGAAAATGGGGGGCAGATACCAACCGTAAGCGCCGTTTAACAAGCCTCCCCCGGTAAATGCCTCGTGCAGCATGGCACCCCAGCTCTTGAAACGGGGATCTCCCAAACCCAGGAAACTCACCCCGGCTTCCATCACCATGGCTGATGCCGCGGCCAGAGTACCCTTAGCCAGAATCACCTGAAGAATGTTGGGCAAAATGTGAACCCCCATCACGTAAAAATGCCCAGCCCCAAAGGCCCGTGCACTTCTGATGAAGTTCTTTCCCCGTTCCTGCAAAACATTGGTCCGCACCACCCGTGCCGTGCCCGGCCATGCCGTCAATCCGATCACCAGAGCAATACTAAGCGGGCCTGAGTCCATATAGGCGGCCAGAAGGATGATGAGGGGCAGTGCGGGCAGCAGCAGAAATACATCCGTTATGCGCATCAGCCAGTCATCAAAGGCACCTCCGAAATATCCCGCAATAGTCCCCACAAAGGCCCCCAGAGAAGTGGCCAGAATGGATGCGAAAAGCGCCACAGAGAGACTGATGCGAGCCGAATAAATCAGTTCACTCAACAGATCCTGGCCGATATGGTCCGTCCCCAGAAGGTGACGTCCGTTCGGCATCATGTAGGGCAAATCCAGGGTTTCCGGAGAAACAGGGGCCAGAAACCCGGGAAAGACGGCCGCCAGGACAAAGCAGCCCAGGACCACGGCAGGCGCGAGTTCCGCGATTCTTTTAACGGACTGCGATATCATCTCTTATCCTCGGATCCATATAAGCACAGAAAATATCCGCCATCATGTTCGCGCCGATAACCGAAAACGAGAGTATCAAAAAGCACCCGGAAAGGATCGGATAATCCCTGGACATAACCGCCTCGTACATGAGAGACCCCATTCCCTGCCAGGAAAAAACCACCTCCACCAGAAGCGCCCCTCCCGCAATGAAGCCGAAATTCACGGCCGCGGCGGCCAGATAGGGTGGAAGGGCATTCAAAAGCACGTGATGAAAAAGCACTTTTTTCGGTTTCAGCCCCTTTCCGAGAGCGGTGATCACATAATTTTCCCTGAAGGTCTGCCGAACCGTGCTTCGCATGATCATATACAGATAGGCAGTGGCATGAAGCACCAGAACCGTCTGGGGAAGCACCATGTGCCGCAAGACATCCCACACTGAAAGGCCGGCTCCCTGAGTCGTTTCCCGCATCCCACCCAAAGGGAAAAAGTCTCCCATGGAAACAAATGCCAGCAGGAGCAGAAAGGCCAGGCAATAGGCAGGAACCGCATAGGTAACCAGGAAAAATGGCGTTATAATCCGGTCGACAACATTTTTCCCGGGCCGGCCGGACAAACATCCCAAAAAAAGTCCCAGAACCGTGGAAGCAAAAAGTGCCGGACAGAGAAGCACCAGGGTCCATTTGAGCCGATACAAAATGATACGGGCAACGGATTTTCCATAATGATAGGACCAGCCCAGACGGAAGCGAACCGTATCCGCTATGGATGAAAGCAAGCGCTCATGAATGGGTCGGTCCAATCCATACTTGGCGCGCAACGTCGTAATGGCCTGGGGATTTTGCCCCTGAAGATGGAAGTAGGCTTCTTCTCCCACCAGATGGACCAGCGGGTCCCCCGGCAGAAGTTGAACAATCAAAAAATTCAACCCCAGCACAAAGAAAATGGCGAGTCCATAGCGCCAGATCTTGTCCCGAATAAACGCCATTGCTTATCGTGCCTCGGGCATGTCCTGTGGCGGGGGTGAAAGATCACGCCATGAAAATCGGTTGGCCAGTCCCCCTTCCAACGGGTTGATCCGAAAGCCCTGCCAGGCTCTGTTATAGGGAAAAAAGTCTCGACCCCAACACAGGGCAACGGCAGGCAAGTGATCCGCATAATAGCGCTGCACCTGAGCATAAAGGGTCTTGATCCTTTTCGGATCAGTGTTCTCCAAAATCTCGCCGCAAAGTATGGAGAAGGTTTTGTCTTCAAGGCGGCACATGTTGAGGTTTCCCGTTGTTTCGGTGTCAAAATATCCGGTACCAAAACCGGCGTGCATCATCATCCCCCAGGGGGTGGTGCGAAAAAGCACCAGGTCATAGGCCCCTTCCTTTAGAAAAGCCAGATAGGTGGATAAATCAGCTGATCGAACCCTAAGTCCCAGACCGATCTTTTTGAGATCCCGAGCCAGCAGCTTCACCAACTGATTTTCCCCCCAGAGGTCGGACCGGACCAGAAGGGTCAGCACGGCGGGGACTTTTTGGTCTGTCTCCAGAATCCCGTCTCCATCACTGTCCTGCCACCTTTCCTCTGTCAGAAGGGTTCGGCTTTGGCCAGGGTCCTGTTTCCAGGGCGCCAGATCTGCCTGAAATGCAAATACCGGCGGCACCAATCCCGGGGAAGGGACACGCCCTTCCCCTTTCATGAGACAGGCGTTTATCTGACCATAGTCAATGGCAAGCGCTACGGCCCTTCGCACGGAAAGCGTTTCAACCAGAGGGCTTTTAAGATTAAATCCCAGCACCGCAGGAATTCCCAATGAAGCCATCGTCATGCAGGCCAGGTGGGGCTCTTGCACAAGCTTTTTGACATAGGGAATGGGCATGCCGGCAGCATACTGATAGTAAAGGTCAATCTGACCCTTCATCATGGCCAGGGCCAGAAGATCCGTGGTTCCATAGGTCCGAAAATCAACCCTTGTGGCTTTGGGAACCGAACCGTAATAGTCGTGGTTGACGCGAAACCGGAGGGTTCCGGCACTTCGGTCAAACACATCCAATTGGTAGGGACCGCACCCCACTGCCACCCGTTGCTCACGTGTTTTATGGGGGTCGGAGACCCCTTCCCAGATATGGCGGGGCAGAATGCGCACCACGAAGCCCGCATTGATCAAAAAACGGCTGCAGGGTTTCTTAAGGTGAAAAATGATGCGATGTTCCCGGATTTCAATTTTTTCAATAATGCCACCCATCCAGCCCCCTGAGACATGGTGTTTTGAAAGGTATTCAAAGGTAAACTTGACGTCTTCAGGTGTCACCGGCCTTCCATCATGCCATCTGGCACGGGGATTCAGATCAAAGGTCCAGACCCGGGCCTTCTCATCGGAACCGAACTTGACGGCCAGTTGCGGAATGGGGTTCAGCGCTTCATCGAACCGCACCAGGGAATCGTGCGTCATGACCATGGCCAGGATATTGTAATAATAATCGGCCACCGGATTGGTCTGTTTAACCGCCATAGTGGTCCCGATGCGAAGGAGTGATTCTGAAAGGCCTGCCACCGCAATTTTTTCTCCCCTTGAGCATCCGAGGCAAAACAGAAGCGAAACGATCAGCAAGAGATGCACGGGGGAAACACCCTGCAACGCACGAATAACCGCCAAACGCTCCCGCCCGGATACGGATTTATGATCGACAGAAAAAGTCATGGCACCCTTTAAAAGAAAAACTTCACCTCTCCGAAAATGGTCCGTCCCGGATCTTCATAGATGTAGAAGGTCCGATAGTTGGCATTAAAAATGTTGTCCACGCTTAACGCCACGTCAATATTTTTGAGTTGCCCCCAATGAATGGGAAAGTGTTTAATCCCCTTAAAATCCACCACAAAGGAGGAAGGCATATACCGGGCTTCACCGGAAGAGGTGTATTCAGTATTGGCTTCATTGGTCTGCTGCCTGCTTAAATACCGGCAGAAACCGCTTACCTCGTAATTGTATGGCACCTGATAGGTGACACTCAGGTTAGCCTTGTACTCCGGCGAAAAAGGGAGTTCATTTCCTTCCCGGCTCGGATTTGAGGGGTTCTGATCGATTTCCGCGGGGTTCCAGGTGTAGTTGGCATTGACGATCCAATTATCGGTGGGTTGAAAAAACAGATCGAATTCCACACCGTAGGATTTGCTTCGGCCGATGTTCTTGTTGATCCAGATATTCTCCTCATTAAACCAGGAAATGATCTTCTCATCCGTATAGTTAAAAAATCCTACCACTTTGGTGCTCAACGTTTCCATAAACCAGTTTTCGACCCCCAGCTCCCAGCTTCGGGTGGTTTCCGGTTTCAGGTCGGGATTGGGTTCCCGCGGGTTTCCCCCGGAGGTCCGGTCATCATAGAGCTGCTCAGGGGTCGGCGGATTAAATCCCATAGCATAATTGGCCCAGACGCCCAACTGATCGGTAAAATTGTATTTGGCCCCGATCTTGGGACTCCAGTTATCGTCCGTTCGGTCCCCGGGATGTGGATCCACAAAACTGGAGAAAGTGTTGTCATAATTTTGCCAGTTGTCATAGCGAACACCCGCCGTGACCGCCAGTTTTTCAATGGGTTTCCAGACGTCCTGAAGGTAGCCGGCCAGGGTTCTCACCTTGTATCGGTTGTGGTTGATCAGAGAACCCCCGGGGTTGTGGTAATCCTGGTCCGTGTCCTGGTAGTTGTAGAAGAACCCGCCCGTCAATGCGTTGCCCCAGCCCAGACGCGCCGTTAACTGAAGCTCCAGGGGGATTTCCCGGTAATCCGTGTTTCGGGTCTGCTTCAGGTCATAATTCTGATTTCCCCCGTCGTACCGGTGAAGCAGATCATCGTAGCGAAACCCCACATATCCCTTAAACAGAAACATATCCCCAAAAGCCTGATCATAGGTCAGGCTGGTGAAATACCGATCCCAATCGCCCCCCACATTGGGACGGCCTCGGGTGTATTCATCTTGAAAAAAGTTAAAAAGAAAGGATAATTTGCCCTTTTCATTGACGTCGTATGCGGCGGTCAAAGATGCAGCCCACTTGTCGTAGGAGCAGTCTTCGATCATGGTAACGCTGGGCAGGACCGTGTTTTTAACGATGTTGGTCCCGTCGGATTTGTCCTTGTAACCGGCAAAAGAATAATGAAACTTATCGACGGTCCCATTGCTTGTGGCCTGGGCACGCCAGGTGTTGAAAGTGCCGTAACCGCCGCCGACAGTTCCGTTGATGCCTTCACCCCCTTCCTTGGTTATAATATTGATCACGCCGCCGCTGGCGTTGGCACCGTAAAGTGCTGACGCCGGACCTCTTACAACTTCCACCCGCTCGATGTTTCCAGGCGGTATGGCCTGGATAATTTCCCAGTTGGTGGGAATATTGTTCACCAGAATAACCGTTCCGTTACTGCCCACGCCCCGAATGTTGATATAGGCGGGGAAAGGGGCATAGGCCCTGCGGGTGGTCAGACCCGATATATTTCGCAGAACATCACCGATATCGTTGTCTGGCAGAAACTGGGCTTGAATCTCCTCGCCGGTGATGACGGTCACATTTGACGGAATATCCTTGGTTGAAGTTTCGTACTTGGTAGCGGTCACCACCACTTCATCCATCCTATGAATTTTTTCAGTCGCCGGTTCCTCAGGCTCAGGTTCCTCAGCCATACCTGTCCCCGGAAAAACCACGGGAAAAACCAACACCAAAAACACAACAAACCATCTCCAATTTTTCATTATGGATCTCCTTCCTCCCTGCGGGTGCTCCCGCGCTGTCAATTAAATGCTCCCATTGACCGGAAAGAGATATGGTGATATTGTTCCACCCGGAGCATTCCTTTCATGGGAGCGCTTCACTTGGGGGGCGGCTGTTGAACTTGCAGGGTACGCCGCCCTCCTTCCTCATTGTGCCGTCATTCAGTTGCCGAGGTATCACACCACCGTCAGCCGGCCTCCCTTTTCAATTGTTCTTTC
>CAYPQJ010000212.1:0-7070 GCA_964412835.1 uncultured Desulfobacteraceae bacterium
TTCTTGTTCCAGAAAAGCGCCTTAACGCCTCATGGGTCAGCATTTAAACTCCTTAAAAAAGCGGTCCACTGTTACGAAGGAAATTTTGTGTTGGATTAATCGGCACATCCAGAAGAGCACAA
The DNA here is from genome assembly GCA_964412835.1 of uncultured Desulfobacteraceae bacterium. Taxonomy (GTDB): domain Bacteria; phylum Desulfobacterota; class DSM-4660; order Desulfatiglandales; family Desulfatiglandaceae; genus NaphS2. Next base: position 123 of record CAYPQJ010000212.1, read on the forward strand.
GCAATGTTTGTGCCAAAAAAGAACAAATCGCGGAAAATTGAAATATCCACATAAGCTTACAGAAGAATGGGTTTCCACCAGGGCTTTTAACAGGAGACCCTCAATTGGTTTGCGGGGAGAAATGCCCCATGGTCTGAATTTTTATTTTGCGTTAACTACCTGATTAAACTCATGTTGTGCTCACTTGGGGTTAGATGGGGTCAAAGGGGATATAAATGGGGCATTTCTGGGGTCGCTTTACACCCGGGTCAGGGCCCGGGGCCGGAGGCCAGGAGTAAATATTTTTTCTTTTCCCTCTCTAAACCTCATCCCTAACCCTTGGCCCCTGACCACTGACCACAAATCAGGGTTATCTGGTGCGTTTTTTGCATCGATTTTCCGGAAGCCGCTAGTTTCACCGGGGTCAGAGGTCAGGGGTCAGGGGTAAATATTTTTTCTTTTCCCTCTCTAAACCTCATCTTTGACCCTTGGCCGCTGACCACAAATCAGGGTTATCTGGATCGTTTTTTGCATCGATTTTCCGGATCAGTTTGGATTTCTCGAAAAGATCGTCCTTCGCAGCAATGCGACTTTATTCCATACCGTAGATGCAGCAAATCGTGAGCGAAGCTTTTGAATATGGGTAATGTGGATCGATTCAACCGGCGCATCAATTATCTCAGGGTTGCCATCACGGATCGCTGCAACCTGAGGTGCTTTTACTGTATGCCACACAAAGGGGTCGCTCAATATGCCCGTTCGGAAATACTCTCATACGAAGAGATACTCCGTATCGTCCAAACGGCAACTGAAATCGGGTTTAACAAAGTCCGTCTCACCGGCGGAGAGCCACTCGTCAGGCGCGATGTCCACGAATTGGTTCAACAGCTCGCCAGTACTCCCGAAATCGAGGATTTGGCGATGACAACCAATGGCGTGCTTTTGGATCAAATGGCGGAAGGGTTGTTCAACGCCGGTTTGAAAAGAATCAATATCAGTCTGGATACGCTGAACCCGATTAAATTTTACAAAATCACCCGGAGCGATAAATTCAAAACCGTTTGGAAGAGCATCTCCAAGGCGGAGTCGACCGGATTTGCACCCATCAAGATCAACGTCGTGGTGATGCGGGGTGTGAACGACGATGAGATCGGCGCCTTTGCCCGCTTATCGTTGGACAAGCCGTATGCCATCCGTTTTATTGAGTACATGCCCATCGGGTGTGATAATGACTGGCGGCCGGAAAGGTTTATGTCGGTCAGCGAAATAAAGGCGCAAGTGGAAACCATTCTCCCACTGCAGCCTGTGCCGCGGACCCGCGTGGACGGTCCGGCTGAACGCTATCGCTTTGACTCCGCCAGAGGCGAAATCGGTTTTATCGGGGCCATTAGCCGGCATTTCTGCCATTCCTGTAACCGTCTCCGGCTGACGCCCGATGGTGCATTGCGACCTTGTCTGATGTCCGATGAAGAGATCGATGTCAAGACCCCGCTCCGAAAAGGATGCACTGCGCAGGATCTGGAAGCACTTTTTCATCACGCCATCGCATTAAAGCCAAGACGTCCGCCTATACCGTTATCTAACGATATGGGCAGCGGGCGTATGATGTCACGCATAGGGGGTTGAACCATTTCGATGATGAAGCCCTGTGTGAGCCTTCGAAGCCGTTTGGGTTTCCTTGTTTAGGCTTTGGGAGATTCACGGCATTTCAATAGAAAAGGGGGTTGGTAGCCATATGCTAGATGTATAAGAAAGCTTTTCTTCATTTTGCATGCAAAACCTTAAGTCTACTTAAAACAGTTAAATAAGGAGGGATGAAAATGACATTAGCAGTTCTTGTAGCAATCAGCGTAATGTGGGTACCTTTGGCGATTTTTTTGTTGGGTAAAGGTGAGGGTAAAAGCACCGGTGTCGTCTGCGGTATGGTGGGAGCAATTGTGGTCATCGGTGCGATGCTTCAAGCCGCCGTTTTCAAGGATGGGTTCGTTGCCGGTCTGCTCTTTGCCCATGGCTGCCTGTACCTGACTACGTCCTACGCCCTGGTAAGCGGCGTGGAAGACGGCCTCAAAACCAACGCCAACGTCAGTTTGACAGTGGCTGTTATCTCGCTGATCTACGCGATTCTCTTCTTCACGGGCGGGCCGGTCCTGGAAGGCGGCAAGAGATTGCTGGAATCCAGTAACTACTTTGGATTTTGTTGCCTGGGTTACGTCGTCCTTACCCTCGAAGTATGGGGCTTCGGTTACGGCAAGTGTTCTGCCCCGCTTTTGGCCTGGTCTCTTATCCTGTGGGCATTTGTCGGTTTGTGGGCTCCTGCCTTCTGGCTGCTTGCTTCCGGCACATTGCCATTTTAATTAGTTCCGGGGACAGCCGGTGTTATAAGTGGGCAGGGCTGTCCCTTTATCACAGGATATCGAGACTGTATGCAAACCAGCGAGTCTTATATGGGGTTCCAAACCCTTTCTGACCCATCCGACATCGTGAAAGCGTTGCTCAATGATCCTCCCGATGTTCGCTGGCGGGTCGTCAGGCAGCTTTTTCGTATTAAAGAACGGCGGGACCGGGAGGTTCTGATTCGAGTACTTCAGCCCTGTCTTTATGAGGTGAATGATTCCAGGGTCAAAGACCGTATCATCCTTGCCCTTCAGGCGTTGCACCGGCCCCTGGACATAAAAAATTACGTACTGGTCAAGGACAAGGGCGCGTTCAAACCCGCGGAAGTTGAAGCTTTCGGGACTGAAGAAATCGGGGAATCGGCCATACCGAACTTTTTCCCGGTGGTGGATTTTCATATCCATCCCAAAACGCCCGATTTGAAATTCTTTGCGGATATGCATGAGGCCGGTGTGACCCATGGGGTGATTCTTGCCACGGACACGGATCCCAATGATGTGGAACGCCCGAAAATTCGCAACATGCTGAAAGAGGCGTTCTCCGGCACAACCCAATCCAGTCACATGCCCTTTGAATCCTTATTGAAACATATTAAAGCCACCCTCCACTCCCCCACCCATGTGTCCAACCAGGACGTGGCGGATTGGGTCCGGGACTATCCGGATGTCCTCATCGGTTTCGGATCGGTAAACCTATCCAAGGATCGGGCATATGTGGAACGGACGCTTGAGGAACTGGAACGGATGAACATGCGCGGTATTAAATTCCTGCCCCAGGCCCAATTTTTCAGTCCATCGGATAACGATAATATGGCCGTTGTGTTTGATTACTGTCATCGAACCGGCTCGATTATCATGTCTCATTCGGGATGTGGTACAGGTCCTTTTGAAATTCCGGAGCTCTGCCAGAACGCGAACCCGAATCTGTGGGAACCGCTTTTGGCAAAAAATCCGGATGTCCCCATTGTTTTGGCCCATTTAGGTTCTTACGGCAAGGAAATACCGGGGATCTGGCTTTTTGAAACCCTGCAGCTGGGGAAAAAATACCGAAATGTATATGCAGACCTGGCTGCAGTGGATTGGCTTCTGGATCGTGAAAACGTGGTTCAGGAAATTCGGAAAACCATCGGGTTTGACCGCATTTTATTTGGATCGAATTATCCTCATTCCCTGGCAACTGATGTCAACTTGGCCTATATTGTCAGCGGCATCAAAGCGAACACGAATCTTACCCCGAAAGAAAAGCGGAAAGTTCTGGGGGAAAATGCCGCCCGCTTGTTGAACATCGTCTGATTCGATAAAAATCATGATGCAGATAGAAGTCGTTTGACTGGGGGGCAATTTTGGATATTTTTGAAACAATTCGCAAGAAATTTTCAAGTTTAGCCGAACTGCCGGACGAAAAGATCGACCTGGTGGGTGCCGCTCTGCTCATTGCGAGAATGTCCTATCCCCAATTGGATGAAACAGTCTACCGACGGTATCTGAGCGAATTGACGGGAAGGCTTCAATCTCGGTTAAATGAAACCGACCGACCGGTAGCGATGATAGAAAAATTGAATCGGATTTTATTTGAGGAGGAGGGATTTCGAGGCAACCGGCACAACTACTTTGATCCCGACAACAGCCTTATAAACCGGGTGGTGGATCGGAAACTCGGTATCCCCATCACACTGTCGCTCATATACACTGAAGTCGGCAAACAGGCCGGTATGAATCTATCCGGTCTCTCCTTACCGGTGCATTTTATCGTGGCGTTGTCCCATGAATCGGGCAGAATCTTGATTGATCCTTTCAACCGGGGAGAGATCCTTTCAGAAGAGGAATGCCGAACCATGGTCAAGGGCCGTTTGGGCGAGGAAAAAGCTTTCGACACCCGGCTGTTGAACCCTGCAAGACCGAAGGAGATACTGATCCGCATGCTTAGGAATTTGAAGGCCATCTATCTGCAGACCAACAATGATATGAAGGCCTTCCAGATGCTGCACTGGATCCTCACCCTTGATCCCGGGTCAATGGCCGAACTGCGGGAGAGAGGCCTGCTGTATGAGGCGCTGGGCAATACGGATCGGGCTGCGGAGGATCTTGAACGGTATCTTGAACTCTCGCCGGGACCGGAAACCGAAAGGATCATCGGATCTAAAATCGAGAAGCTTAAAAAAAAGAGCACACGGCTGCATTAGAAATCTGGTAACCGTTCACAGGGTGCAAGGGGCAGTTGTCAGGGGACAGGATGTAAGCAAATCTTCTGCACCCTGACAACCCCACCCTGTGAACTATTAGAAATCTGAGAGGACCATATGGAAGATCGAGATTTGAAAATGCTTGAACATGGCAGCCCCATCCTTCAGGTGGCCGTGGAATTGGGGATCAAGGTTAAGAGCAACACGGGCTTATGTTTTCGAAGTGAAAGACATGCCGATGCTTCTGGTGAATTCACCCTGTTTTTCGACCTGGCGAAAAACAGTTTTTTCTGTAAGACCTGTAGCGATGTGGGCGGGAATGTCATTGACCTGGTATGCCAGTGCCAGGATTGTGATCGTGAAAAGGCCATCAATTGGCTGAAACACCGAATCGAATTCGATCTGGAGACACGGGAACTGTATTACCAAAAGAATAAAAAGCGTAAAAGGAAATAAATCGTTCAAAAACTGCCTTTTGGATATTTTTTACGAGGCCATCATGGGTAACGATAAAAAAAAGATCGCGGGAAATACACAGAAAAAAAAGATAACCGTTTCCCAGAAGAAAAAAGTGGAAGAAATCATCAGGGAAGCCGAAGAAACCGAGCCGGTCGAGATCCGGGATGACCACGGGGAGCTGGAAGCAAAAATCAAGGCATCCGAGGCCAAACGGATGATTTTGGCCGAAGCGCTTCACTCCTCCAGAGGCCAAATGCAGAAACTGGCCGGTTCTTCAAAGGATGGTGAAGAACGGGCGCTGCCCTTTGGATACTTCGTCCGATACGGGAATGAGGATGATGAAGCCAACAAAACCGCCATCATCCGGCACCATGGTCGTCTCTATGAGGCCCGTATCAGCCTTCGTGAAGACCCGGAACCGGAAACGAAAACCCAAACATTTCATGCCATGCGGCAGCAACAAAGAGAGAAGGCATCTGCCAGAAAAGAATTTTTCAAAGGAGAGCTTTTACTGCTGAATAATGAACTGCACGTTATGGAACCGAGAGGGTTTGACCTGATTTGCGGATGCCTCGGTACGGTACAGCGGATCCTGCACGAAGAAAAACTCCTGATCAAAACTTACGGTGACGAAACGATCATGGTCACACGGGCCCATCCCATGTTGAATACCCACATTATGGTGGGAGACAACATCCAATATGATCCGGATTCCCTGTTTGCGTACAGTGTTTGGCCCAAGAGCAATGTGGACCGGTTGGCGCTGGAAAAGGTTCCGGATCTCTGCTATGACAACATCGGTGGGTTGGGGGACGCGATTCAGCAGATCAGGGATGCCATTGAACTGCCCCATATATACCCGGAATATTTTCGTGAACATCGGTTGACACCGCCCAAGGGCATTCTCCTTTACGGACCGCCCGGATGCGGGAAGACACTTATTGCAAAGGCTGTGGCCAACAGCCTGGCCAGGCAGATCAAAGAGAAAACCGGTGAAAAGGGAGAGAGTTATTTTCTGAACGTCAAAGGACCTGAACTGCTCAACAAATATGTGGGCGCCACTGAACAGGCCATCAGGGATCTGTTTGCCCTGGCCCGCAGCCAGGCCAGCTACCGTACACCGGTCATTATATTTTTTGACGAAATGGATTCCATGTTCAGGGCGCGGGGATCGGGCGTGTCGTCAGATATGGAATCCACCATCGTACCGCAGTTCCTGGCCGAACTGGACGGTCTGGAGGCGCTTGAAAATGTGGTGGTTATCGGTGCCACCAACCGCGAAGATCTCATCGATCCGGCGGTTCTCAGGCCGGGTCGAATGGACCGCAAAATTCGGATTACAAGACCGGACAAAAAAGCGGCAATTGAAATCTTTTCCAAATATCTGACCCCCGAACTGCCCATAGAACCCCGCCATCTGGAAACGCTGGGTGGGGCCAGGGAAGCGGTGGATTGGATGATTCATGAAATCGGCAAAGATCTTTTCGACCGAAAGCCGGAAAACGAATTTCTTGAAATTACCTATGCAGGCGGCACGCAAAAAATTCTCTACCTGAAAGATCTGGCCAGCGGCGCCATTATCGAAAATATTGTCAACCGGGCCAAGTTTCTCGCCGTCAAAACCCTCATCGAAAGCGACCGCAAGGGGATCGGCATCGATCATATTTTCCAGGCCCTCAGGGCCGAATTCAAGGAGAATGAGGATTTGCCCAGCAATTCCAATCCGAGCGAGTGGCTCCGGATTATCGGAAAAGGGGGTGAACGGATCGTCCGGATTCGTTCGCTTCAGGGTGATAACGCGGTGAACACAGAGCGGCAAAAGAAACCCCGCCACACGGTGAAGGTCGGCGAGGAACTTGAATGAGCAGGGAGGACGGATGAGTATCCCCAAGATTGTCGGCATAGAGCAGGAGTATGCCATTAAAATTAAAGGA